>CAVBAZ010000052.1:0-2244 GCA_963593515.1 Bacteroidaceae bacterium | reverse complement strand
CTGCGGCCCGTATAGCCGCCGCCAAAGCCGCCGAAGGAGGTATCGTCGTTATAGTCGTCGCTCCAATGGCGTTCCTGCCGGGGCTCCGGCTTGCCCACCCACTGGCTGTTCTCCTCCGGGATCTCCTCCAGAAAACGGGAGGGCATGGCGGGCGTGGTGCGGCCAAACAGCATACGCTGCTTGGCGTGGGTCATGGTGAGATGTTCCCGGGCGCGGGTCATGGCCACATAGCACAGCCGCCGTTCCTCCTCCATCTCCTCCTCGTCGCCCATGGCGCGGTTGCCGGGGAACAGGCCGTCCTCCATGCCCACCACGAACACCTCGGGAAATTCCAGGCCCTTGGCGCTGTGCATGGTCATCATCACCACGCAGTTGTCGCTCTCCTCGGTGCTGTCCAGATCGGTGTACAGCGCTACCTCGTCCAGGAAGCCCGACAGGCTGGGATCGTCCGACTGGTTGTCCAGAAAGGCGTGGATGCTGGAGGTCAATTCCTGCACGTTCTCCAGCCGGCCCCGGCTCTCCATGTCGTTCTTCTCCGTCAGCATGGCGGTATAGCCGCTGCGGTTGCAGACGAATTCATAGAACTCCGGCAGGGGCATCTCCCCCGCTTTCTCCCGCATCTCCTCCATCAGTGCCGTGAAGCCCTCCAGCTTTACAGCCGCCGACTTCAACTCCGGATAGCCGGAGGCATGGCGGAAGATCTCATACAGCGGCACACCTTGGGCCGTGGCCAGGATCTGGGCCTTGTCCACGGTGGCCGCGCCGATCTTGCGGGAGGGCACGTTGACGATGCGCCGCAGCCGCAGATCATCGGTGGGGTTGTTGATGACGCACAGATACGCCAGCATGTCCTTGATCTCGGCCCGGTCGAAGAACTTCATGCCGCCGATGATCTTATAGGGCACGCCGCTGCGCTTGAAGGCATATTCCAGCGCGTTGGACTGTGCGTTCATGCGGTAGAGCACCGCGTGATCCCGCCAGTTCATACCCCGGTTGTAGTTCATCATCACCTGACCCACCACAAAATTGGCCTCGTCGCCCTCGTTGAAATTGGTCTTGATAAGCACCTTGTCCCCCGCGCCGTTGCGGGTCCACAATGTCTTGCCCTTGCGGCCCTGATTGTGGCGGATCACGGCGTTGGCGGCGTCCAGAATGTTCTGGGTGGAGCGGTAGTTCTGCTCCAGCCGGATCACCCGCGCGCCGCGATACTCCTTCTCAAAGCTGAGGATATTCTCAATATTGGCGCCCCGGAAGCGGTAGATGCTCTGGTCGTCGTCGCCCACCACGCAGATGTTGCGGTAGCCGCCCGCCAGCAGGCTGGTCAGCAGGTATTGTAGGTGGTTGGTATCCTGATACTCGTCCACCAGCACATAGCGGAACTTCCGCTGGTAGTACTCCCGCACCTCCGGGCGGCTTTGCAGCAGCTGCACCGTCAGCAGAATGATGTCGTCGAAGTCCAGCGCGTTGGCGTCCCGCAGCTTTTTCGTGTAAAGGGAATATACTTTCGCGATCCTGATCTTCCGCCAATCGTTGTTTTTCTCCCAATAGGCACGGAAGTCCTCCGGCAGCATCATCTCGTCCTTCGCCCGGGAAATGACCGACACGATCTCCCGGACAGGGAAGGTCTTTTCATCCAGCTCCAGCTCCTTCAGGCAGTCCTTCACCACCCGCTTGCTATCATCGGTGTCGTAGATGGTAAAGTCCCGGGAGTAGCCGATCTGCTCGATGTCCCGCCGCAGAATGCGGACGCAGGCGGAGTGGAAGGTGGATGCCCACACGTCGCGGGCCTCCTCCCCCAGCATGCGCTCCAGGCGCTCCTTCAGCTCGTTGGCAGCCTTGTTGGTGAAGGTGATGGCCAGCACCTCCCAGGGGCGGGCAGGCTCCACCGCGCACAGGTACTGCATCAGCGGACGCTGCTCCGGCGTGGGCTGGGCGGCATACGCTTCCAGAAAGGCCACCTCGTCCTCAGAAATAGGGATAGGGATCTCGTCGGTGTCGCTGCCCCGGCCATAGCGCAGCAGGTTGGCCACCCGGTGGATCAGCACCGTGGTCTTGCCGCTGCCCGCGCCCGCCAGCAGCAGAAGCGGCCCCTCGGTGGTCATGGTGCCCTGCTGCTGCATGTCGTTCAAATGGGCATAATCCACGGCGATGGCCTGCCGCCGCGCGGTGATGAACTTTCGTTCCAGTTCTGTCATATCTATAATCCGCCTTTCTGCGAAAGGCACCGACGGGGTTATGAAACCC
>CAVBAZ010000051.1:0-4239 GCA_963593515.1 Bacteroidaceae bacterium | reverse complement strand
TTGACGACTGCTTTCTTTTCCATTACTTTTTACTCCTCCTAACAGTTTTGCGGTTTGCGGTTGCTGTTACTATTATAATGAGCATTATTTAAAAAGTAAACCGGTAATACTGCTTATTTATTTGCAAATAATGCTACACCAACGAAGGGGAATGGCCGAATTGCTTCTTATAGGCTCGTGAGAAGGTGGAGTATTCCTGATAGCCGCAGCGCAGCGCCGTTTCGCCCAGCGGCAGGCCCTGCTCCAGCAGCTGCTGGGCCAGCAGCAGACGCTTTTCGGTGATATAGTTATGGATGGTATAGCCGGTCTCGTCCCGGAACCGCCGCATCATGTGGTACTTGCTGATATAGAACCGGGCGGCCAGCTCGTCGATGGTCAGCGGCTCGGTCAGATGGGTGTTCAGGTATTGCAGGATGGCGATGATTTTGCTGTCGCCGTCCGCGGCGCTGACGGTGCCGCCGGTCAGGGAGAGCCGGTTCACCTCCACCATCAGCTGGGTGAACAGCGCCTGCCGCAGCAGCGCCGCGCCGAAGGTCTCCTCCTGCTGTGCCTGCTCCAGCAGGGAGAACAGCTCCCGCACACGGTCGGCCCCGGCATGGTAGACGTAGCGGAACGTCTCCTGCGCCTGACGGAAGCACCGTTCCAGATCGCAGTCCGGCGTCGAAAGCGCCTGCAAATACTCCGGCGAGATGTAGAGGATGGTGCGCTCATAGAAATCGTTCTGCTCTACGATGGGCTTGTGGATGCTGCCGCGGCCCACCAATACATAGTCGCCGGGCTGGAGGGCGTAGCGCTCGCCCTCGATGGCGTAGCCCGCCCGTCCGGCCAGCAGAATGATGACCTTGTGAAAGCTGTGATAGTGGTAGGGGATCTCCTCGTGCCGGTCATCGGCCAGATGAAACAGCCGGAAAGGCTCGTTTAAATATCCACGCTTCTCGTAATTCAAGGGTTCCATCACAGCACCTCCCGCATATTTTTGCGATATATTACCACAAACGCTGCAAAAAGTGCAATCCCTTTTGCGCGTATTTTTTTCGATGGCAGCAATAAGTTACGGAATATACGCATAAATATTCATTTATGCAAAGCGATCACGGTGATATTGCTGTAAAAACAGGCAAAAACAGTGGAATAACAAGGCAAAATTACCAAAAACGGCGAAAAGAGTGAAAAAATATTCAAAAAAGAGTTGACTTATATGCATGCCGGGTGTATAGTATCCACTGTCAGCAGGAGCTGACCACAACGTAACGTTCCTCCGACTTCGGTATTGGAAGGCCGGAGCGGAGCCAACAAAGTATTTTGAAAGGAAATGAAAAAGATGAAAAAGTTTCTGGCATTGATGCTGGCCATGCTGATGGCGCTGAGCCTGGTGGCCTGCGGCGGCGGTAATAACGCTGCTGACGATAACAACGCAAACGACGGCGACGCCGCCAACACCGACGATTCTCTGGTGGTTCTGGAGAACGTGGTGGACTGGGGCGAGACTGAGCCTTACCGTGTTCTGGTGCAGAAGGGCGACCCCAAGGGCCTGCTGGATGGCATCAACAAGGCCATCGCTGAGCTGACCGCCAACGACGGCGCTCTTATCAAGGAGATCGAGAACAAGGTCGCCTCTCAGGAGACCTACACCCCCGACGCTGTGTCCTCTGATCTGGCCCCTGCCGGTGACGATGCCGCTGCCAGCGGCAAGCCCGTTCTGGTGCTGGGCACCAGCCCCGACTATCCTCCCTATGAGTTCTTTGCCGACGCCGCTATGACCGAGTATGCCGGTATCGACGTGGAGGTCGCCAAGTACATCGCCGAGTCCATGGGTATGGAGCTGCAGATCGAGTCCATGAACTTCGATAATCTGGTCACTTCTCTGAGCAACGGCGACTTCGACATGGTGCTGGCCGCCTGCGAGTACACCGAAGAGCGCGCTCTGGCCTGCGACTTCTCTGATCCCTACTACACCGACCTGCCTCCCGTCATTCTGGTGAAGGCTTCCAACGCTGATAAGTACAAGACCGTGGATGACATCAATCAGGCTTCCGTCATCATCGGCGCCCAGAAGAACACCACCAAGGCCATGGCTGCTGCCGACATGTTCCCCGAGGCTGCCAACGGCATGGTGCTGGAGTCCCTGGTTCCCACCCTGGTCACTGAGCTGAAGAACGGCACCATCGACCTGCTGGTGCTGGACGGCAACGTGGGCCTGAGCTACGTCGGCTGATAATCCCCGTGATCTTACCGCAAACGTGCAAAGCCTTGGCTTTGCACGCTTGCGTGCGCTTTAGGCCCCAGAACATGTGAAAGGATGCTTCGTCTATGTCGTGGAATGATCTGTTTGTGAACATGGACAACACAAACTTCTTCAATTTCTCGTTCCTGCCCAAGTATGGTTCCGCCTTTGTCCGAGGCTTTGAGTATACGCTGCTGCTGGCCGTGGTCTCCGTGCTGCTGGCGGTGATCCCTGCTCTGCTGCTGGCCATGATGCGTCTTAGCAAGGTCAAGCCCGTCAAATGGTTTGCCGGTGCGTACATTGCGGTGTTCCGCTCTACCCCCATGCTGGTACAGCTGTCCATTATCTATTTCGGACTGTTCCACTACATCACGCTGCCCCGCACGCTGCTGTTCGGCTTTATCGCCATCAACCGTTTTATCCCCGGCGTAGTGGCGCTGGCGCTGAACAGCTCCGCCTATGTGGCCGAGATCTTCCGCGCCGGTATTCTGGCGGTGGACAAGGGCCAGACCGAGGCTGCCCGCTCTCTGGGCCTGTCCGACTGGCAGTCCATGCGTCTGGTGGTGCTGCCCCAGGCCATCAAGAATGTGCTGCCCGCATTGGCCAACGAGGTGGTCACCATGGTGAAGGAATCCTCCATCTGCTCCGTGCTGGGCATGGCGGAGATCATGTATACCGCCCAGACCGTCTCCGGCAACTCGTATATCACGCTGGCCCCCTATGTGTTGGCCGCGCTGGTCTATTTCTGCATCAACTACCCGGCCTCCAAGGCGATCGAGGCCATCGAAAGGAGAATGCGTCGTGGCGACAAGCAATAATATTTTGATTTCCGTGCAGCATCTGGTGAAGGAGTACAATCACGGTACCGTCCACGCCCTGAATGACTGCAACCTGACGATCAACAAGGGCGAGGTGGTGGCCATCATCGGCCCCTCCGGCAGCGGTAAATCCACCCTGCTGCGCAGCCTGAATCTGCTGGAGCAGCCAACCTCCGGCGCCATCTATTTTGACGGCGTGGATCTGGCGGACAAGTCTGTGGACATCAACCTCCACCGCCAGAAGATGGGCATGGTGTTCCAGCACTTCAACCTGTTCCCCCACAAAACGGTGCTGCAGAACATCACCATGGCGCCCGTTACTCTGAAAAAGAAAACTGCCGCCGAGGCGGAGGCGCAGGCCAAGTCCCTGCTGGAGCGTATCGGTCTGGCTGACAAGGCCAACGAGTACCCCAACATGCTCTCCGGCGGACAGAAGCAGCGTATCGCCATCGTCCGGGCGCTGGCCATGGATCCCGAGGTCATGCTGTTCGACGAGCCGACCTCCGCCCTTGACCCCGAAATGGTGGGCGAGGTGCTGGATCTCATGCGGGATCTGGCCAAGGAGGGCATGACCATGGCCGTCGTCACCCACGAGATGGGCTTCGCTCGCGAGGTGGCCGACCGTGTGGTGTTCATGGCTGACGGCAAGAGCCTGGAGGAGGGCGCTCCCGCGGATATCTTCGATCATCCGAAGGATCACCGTTTGCAGGATTTCCTCAGCAAAGTATTATAAACAAAAAGGCTGGTGTCCAGAGACACCAGCCTTTTATTATATGTATCTCGGATAAGAGACGGCTTACTTCTCCGCCTGATCCAGCTTGGGCCGCAGCCAGTCGGCCAGCGTGTCGAACAGCTTGCCGTAGCCGTCCATGGTCAGATGGATGCCGTCAGGGGACAGCAGATCGTTCATGTGGTGATCCGCCAGAAACGCCTGCCGTACATGGATCAGGGGCACATTGTTGGCGTAGGCCAGCTCCGTCACTGTGTCGCTGTACAGCTCCTGATGGCGGTAGATCATATCCTCGTCTCCCAGCCAGCGCAGGATGGCGTTCCTGTCCAGCCCGTTGCGGCAGATAAAGCGCAGATACCGCCGGGGATCGATGGGCGGCAGGCTCATCAGCACCGGCTGCACGCCCTGCTGATACAGCACCTTCAGGATGTTGTCCAGCGTCTGGCGGAAGGTCTCCTGCTTGGTGT
>CAVBAZ010000050.1:0-5804 GCA_963593515.1 Bacteroidaceae bacterium | reverse complement strand
CCTATAAGGGACTGGACGGCTGCCGCATGCGCAACGGCTTCCACTTCGAATACAAGGGCCTGCACCTGACGTACCACAAGACCCTTCCCTATTCCACCATCGTGGAGAAGGGCGACGACGGCGTCACCTACGACATCCTGTACGATGTGCTGATCAAGCAGAACGGCGAGATCCACAGTGACTGGACGGGCGTGAAGATGGACGTGGACGCCTACCGCAAGGTGGTCTACGAGCCCTACGACCTGCACGTCATCAACGGCACCATTGATTTCTGAGCATCACACCATCTGAAAAAGCGCCTGCCCAAGTCATTGGGCAGGCGCTTTTATTGTAGGCAAACCCCATTGCCGTGCGGCGGGGAATGCGCTACTGTTTTCTTTTTGGAACAACTACTGTCAGCAGCAGTATGATCGCCGCCATCACGGCAAGCTGCATCAGCGTGAACACGATCATAAGGCCGCGGGATTCATAATAGCAGAAGTTGCCCCAGTTGATGACCAGTTCGACCAGCGCCGTCAGCAGGATACTAAACCAGACATATCTGCGATCGATAAAGAAAATCACGAGTGGGGGAACTACTGTCAGGATCAGCGGGATCGGCTGCAATACGTATTGAGCAAATAGCGCCAGCATGGTAATACCTCCTCAAATATTGATTTTTTCGATCTGTCTGATTCCATCCTATCATACGCCGTCCCGAAACGCAAGAACAGCCGCGGCAAATTGCCGCGGCTGTTTTATGCCTGTTTTACAGCAGGCCGGGGATGTTCAGGCCGCCGGTAAAGCTGTTCATGGAGTTGTTCATGGCCTCGTCCGCCTGACGCAGCGCCTCGTTGACGGCGGAGATCACCAGATCCTGCAGCATCTCCACATCCTGCGGATCCACGGCGTCCGGCTGAATGGTCAGGGCCTTCAGCTCCTTCTTGCCGCTGACGACGGCCTGTACCGCGCCGCCGCCCACGCTGGCGGTGAAGTCGGTATTCTCCACATCCTCCTGCGCCTTGGCCATCTGCTGCTGCATCTGCATGATCTTCTGCTGCATCTGCTGCTGGCGCATCATCTGGCCCTGACTGCCGCCAAAGCCGCCTCTTGCACTGTAACCCTTTGCCATATCATTCGTCTCCTTATTTGATCTTGAAGTGTTCCAGCTGCTGGCCCTTGGCCGTCAGCTCATCCAATACATCCGCTTTTTTCGGCTCCTCCCACGGCGGCGTCTCCGCCGGAGGGGCAGGCTGTGCCGCCGATTCCACCGGTGTGTTCTGCGGCTCCGCTCTGCGGAACTGCGCCGCAGGTCTTGCCGCAGCTTTCGGGGTCTCGCCCACCGACAGCTGCACCCGGATGGGGGTGCCCAGTTCCTTGGTCGTCACATCCCGCAGCACCGATAGTACCGCTTCGCTGTTGAGGGAAGCCTTCACGAAATCGTTCTGGCACAGCACCGTCAGGCAGCCGTCCGCCACCACGCCGCTGGCCATGTTGAGGAATACCCGATCCTTCACGCTCAGCCGACCCTTGTACTGGTCGATGAGCCGCAGCCACACGGACGTGTCCCCGTCCACGCTTTCCACCGCTGCAGGCTGTGCCGCAGCGCCGCGCTGCGCCGTCTGCCGCACCGGTGCTGGCGCAGGCGGCGTCATTTCCTCGGGGATATCAAACACCCGCTCACCGTACTCCTCGGGAGGGGGCGGCGCTTCGTCGTACCGCGTCTCGATGGGAAGCTCCCGCGCAGGCGTGGGCCTGGGTTCCGGTGCGGGACGCGAGGTCTTTCGCGCCGCCGGAGCCGCCTGCGGCACGCCGCCTTTTTCCAGCGCCGCCACACGCTCACACAGGGCGGTCAGGTCGCCGCTGAGCGTCTCGTCGCACAGCTTCAAGAGACACAGCTCCGCGTCGGTGCGGGGCCGGATGCTGTCCGGCAGCGCCGCGCAGCACTGCTGCAAGGTGTCCGTCAGGTATAAGAACCGCCGCATGGGCAGCTCGCCGCCCAGCTCGGAGAGGGTCTTGCGGTCATAAAGGCCCGTCAGCAGGGCGCTGCCGCCGTCAGGCGCGGCTTTGAGGATGGTCATGTCCCGTGCAAGGTCGCTCAGCTCACTGAGAAGCGCCGCCACGTCCTTGCCGCCCCGGTACAGCTGGTCAAACAGCGCCAGCGCGTCGCCGGTGCGCTTGTCCAGCACGCACCGCATCAGCTGCACCGTCTGCACCGCTCCGACAAGGCCCAGCACCTCCAGCACGGCGCGGCTGTCGATGGTGCCCTCCACCGCCCGGCACTGGTCCAGCAGCGACAGGGCGTCGCGCATGGCGCCGTTGGCCATCCGGGCCAGCAGCTCCGCGCCGTCGGGAGACAGGTCGATATGCTCCGCCGCCGCGATATGCAGCAGCTGCTCCTGAATGTCGCGGGGCAGCAGCCGCTTGAAGGAAAACCGCTGGCAGCGGGACAAGATCGTGGCCGGAACCTTGTGCAGCTCCGTGGTGGCCAGAATGAACAGCAGGTGCTCCGGCGGCTCCTCCAGAATTTTCAGCAGGGCGTTGAAGGCGGCGATGGACAGCATGTGTACCTCGTCGATGATGTACACCCGCTTTTTCAGCACGGAGGGGGTATAGACTGCCTCCTCCCGCAATGCCCGCACCTGATCCACGCCGTTGTTGGAAGCGGCGTCCAGCTCCGTCACATCCAGCAGCGCGCCGCTGTCGATGCCCCGGCAGGCGTCGCACTCACAGCAGGGCGCGCCGTCGATGGGATGCTCGCAGTTGACGGCCTTGGCCAGTATTCGGGCGCAGGTGGTCTTTCCGGTGCCGCGGGTGCCGGTAAAGAGATAGGCGTGACCCACGCGGCCCTCGGCCACCTGCCGCTGTAAGGTATCGGTGATGTGGGCCTGACCCACCACCTCCGAAAAGGTCCTGGGCCGCCACTTGCGGTACAGTGCCTGATACATTCCGCCATCTCCTTTCGTAAAACTCATAAAAACAGAAAAAGTCCTCTGCACGCAGCCACGGAACCGGCTTCCTCGCGGCACATGTCTATCCCTCTTAATGCTGCTCGGTTCCCCGCCTGACATGATTCGTGGGCATCCATTGCGCGAGACCGGCTCCGCAGCTGCCTGCGGAGGACTCTCATACCATCGGTTAACAAGGGCAAACGCGGTTTTGACGGGCAGAAATGCACCCATGCTGCGTCAAGTCCCTTGACAATACGGCAAGTATTCTCTGCGGGCCTTTTCTTGCCTGAGCACATTTCTGCTCCGGCAAAACTGCTCCGCACCTGCCAGCGATGGATTTTTGATTGATTTTTGGTTTTTGAGACGCAGGTGGGCTGACGCCCACCAAGGCGAAAAGGGCAAAAAGCGACAAAAAGACACGCTGACAGGCGTGCTTGCCCTTGTCAACCGATGGTATCATTATACATCAAAGTTTACCGTTTGGCAACAATGACTTTTTCCCAAAGGCTTGCATTTTTTTCAAAAAAGGATATGATATAGGAGAAAAAATATATGCTGCTTTCCACAGCAGAAGAAAAGAAGGGTATACTATGACAAAAATCGACATTATCTCCGGATTTCTTGGCGCAGGCAAGACCACGCTGATCAAAAAGCTGCTGGCCGAGGCCTATCAGGGCGAAAAGCTGGTGCTGATCGAAAACGAGTTCGGCGAGATCTCCATTGACGGCGGCTTCCTGAAGGACAGCGGCGTGCAGGTCAGCGAGATGTCCTCCGGCTGCATCTGCTGCTCTCTGGTGGGCGACTTCAACAAGGCGCTGAAGGAAGTGCACGAGAAGTTCCAGCCCGACCGCATCCTGATCGAGCCCTCCGGCGTGGGCAAGCTCTCTGACGTGATCGTGGCGGTGGAGAACACCGTGAAGGACGTGCCGGACATGAAGCTGAACAGCTTCGTCACCGTGGCCGACGCCAGCAAGGTGAAGGTCTACATGAAGAACTTCGGCGAGTTCTATAATAACCAGATCGAGTCCGCAGGCACCATCATCCTCAGCCGTACCCAGAAGCTAAGTCAGGAGAAGCTGGAGGCCGCCGCGGCCATGCTGCGGGAGAAGAACCCCACCGCCGCCATCATCACCACTCCCTGGGATCAGATCGACGGCAAGACCATTCTGGCCGCCGTGGAGAAGGTGTCTCTGGCCGACGAGATGCTGGAGAAGATGCGTGCCGAGCATGAGGCCGACGAGCATGAGCATGAGCACCATCACCATCATGACCATGATGAGCACGAGGAGCATGACCACGATCACGAGCATTGCCATCATCATCACGATCACGACGACGATGACGACCACGATCATGACCACTGCTGCCACCATGACCATGAGGAGGAGCATGAGCACCACCACGACCATGACCACGATCATGACGAGCATGACCACGACCACGAGCACCACCATCACCACGACGGCGAGGAGTGCGACGATCCTCACTGCGGCTGCCATCACCATCATCATCACGCCGACGAGGTGTTCACCTCCTGGGGTGAGGAGACGGTGAAGGCCTTCACCGAGGAGCAGCTGCACCACATCCTGACGGCGCTGGACAGCGGCGACTACGGCCAGATCGTTCGCGCCAAGGGCATCGTCCCCAACGGTGAGGGCAAGTGGCTGCACTTTGACTATGTGCCGGAGGAGCATGAGGTGCGCTTCGGCCCCGCCGACTACACCGGCCGCCTGTGCGTCATCGGCGCCAATCTGGACGAGCACAAGCTCCACGAGCTGTTCGGCCTGTAAGGAGACGACAAGCCTATGGATATTCCTGTTTATCTCATTGCCGGATTTCTGGACGCCGGAAAGACGGATTTCATCAACGGCATCCTGAAGGACGGCTTCGCCGCCGAGGACCGTACGCTGCTGATCTGCTGCGAGGAGGGCGAGGACGAGTACGATCCCAAGGTGCTGCAGAACGTGTTCACCTACACCATCGACGACCCGGCGCAGATGACACCGGCCCTGTTCAAGAAGCTGGAAAAGCAGTACCGCCCCAAGCAGGTCATCATGGAGTATAACGGCATGTGGCAGATGGAGCCCCTGTACCGTGAGGGCTTCCCCGCCAACTGGATCCTCTATCAGATCATGGTGCTGGTGGACGCCACCACCTTCGAGACCTATGTCCGCAACATGGGCCAGCTGATGATGGAAAAAATCGCCAACGCCGACCTGCTGATCTTCAACCGCTGCAACGAGGAGCTGCGGGCCCAGCTCCGCAGCCGCAACCTGAAGATGGTGAACCGCCGGGCCGACATCTATCTGGAGAACGCCGACGGCACAAGCGAGGAGTATATGACCCCCGACATGTCCCCGTTCGATCTCTCCAGCGGACATCTGGACGTGCCGGACGACGAGTACGGCGTATGGTACGTGGACCTGATGGACAACACCGCCCGCTACGACGGCATCACCGTTACCTTCAAGGCGCTGATGTGCCACTCCAAGAAGTTCAAGGGCGTCCACTGCCCCGGCCGCTTCGCCATGGTGTGCTGCGAGAACGACATGCAGTTCCTGGCGCTGGTGTGCCGCGGCGAGGGACTGGACAAGTTTAAGAACCGGGACTGGGTGGAGCTGACTGCCACCGTCCGCAAGGAGAACTGCGACGCCTATCAGGGCGAAGGCCCGGTGCTGTACGTCTCCGACATCCACGCCACCGAAAAACCGAAGAACGAAGTCGTTTCGTTTTGACACGAAACACGCCTGCTTCCTGTTGGAAGCAGGCGTGTTTTTTTGCCTCGCAGAGTTCGCGGCGCGGACGCCGCGAAAAATTCAAATCATTTTTCCGGCGGCGTGTACGTCGGAAAAATTCTTCTCGGCCGCCAGTGTG
>CAVBAZ010000049.1:0-8403 GCA_963593515.1 Bacteroidaceae bacterium | reverse complement strand
ATCTGGGCTATACCTTCCTGGACGCGGCGCTGTGGCTGCAATTCAAGTTTGACGGCACTGTGGATCAGGAGGCCAGCTATGAGGCTCTGCGGAAGGCGGCGGACGGCCAGCGGGTGGTGATCCCCGGCTTCTACGGCGCCATGCCCGACGGCCGGGTGGTGACCCTGACCCGGGGCGGCAGCGACATCACCGGCGCGCTGGCAGCGGCGGCGCTGGACGCCGACGTGTACGAGAACTGGACGGACGTGTCCGGCATCCTGATGGCCGATCCCCGTATCGTGGAGAACCCCGCGCCTATCCGCCGGGTGACGTACAGCGAGCTGCGTGAGCTGAGCTATCTGGGCGCGCAGGTGCTGCACGAGGGCACCGTGTTCCCCGTCCGGGAGAAAAACATCCCCCTGAATATCCGCAACACCAACGATCCCTCCCACGACGGCACTATGATCCTCAGCAGCATCGACGACGAGGAGCAGGATGACAGCTTCATCACCGGTATCGCCGGTAAGAAGGGCTTCTCCATCATCACCATCGCCAAGAGCGGCATGTCCTCGGAGCCCGGTTCCCTGCTGAAGCTGCTGTCCATTCTGGCCAAGCACCAGATCAACGTGGAGTACGCGCCCTCCGGCATCGACACCGTATCGCTGGTGGTGGAGGCCGCCAAGGTGTCCTCCTGCCTGTACAGTATTCTGGGCGAGATCCAGCAGGAGCTGCAGCCCGACGCCATCCGCCTGACGGAGCACATCGCCGTGGTGGCGGCGGTAGGCCGGAAGATGGCCTTCCGTCTGGGCGTGTCCGGTAAGATCTTCAGTAAACTGGGCGAGCACGGCGTCAACATCCGCATGATAACTCAGGGCCCCGAGGAATTGAACATCATCGTGGGCGTGGAGGAAAAAGACTTTGAACAGGCCATTCGTGTCCTGTATGACAGCTTTGTAAAGGAGGAAGTTGCAAAATGAAGCAGTTTCGCGTAGGTATTCTGGGCGCCACCGGTGCGGTGGGCCGTGAAATGATGAAGATCCTGGAGGAGCGTGACCTCCCTGTGGCGGAGCTGCGCCCCATCGCCAGCGCCCGCAGCGCAGGCACCATGCTGCCCTTCCGGGGCGGTCAGGTGCAGGTGGTGGCCGCTTCCGACAGCGCCTTTCAGGGGCTCGACCTCGTGCTGGGCGCGGCGGAGAACGACATCGCCAAGCAGTTCGCGCCCGCCATCGTCAAGGCCGGGGCCGTGTTCGTGGATAACTCCAGCGCCTTCCGTCTGGACAAGGACGTGCCGCTGGTGATCCCCGAGATCAACCCGGAGGACGTGAAGTGGCACAAGGGCATCATCTCCAACCCCAACTGCACCACCATCGTGTCGCTGGTGGCCATCAATGCCCTGAACCAGATCAGCCCCATCGAGAGCATCGTGGCTTCCAGCTATCAGGCGGTCAGCGGCGCAGGCGCGGGCGGCCCCATCGAGCTGATGGCCGAGGTGGACGCCCTCAGCAAGGGCGAGCGCTATCAGCCCAAGGTGTTCCAGTATCAGATCGCCTATAACGTCATTCCCCAGATCGGCGGCGAGGCCTTCGAGGGCTATACCTCCGAGGAGATGAAGATGCAGAACGAGGGCCGCAAGATCCTGCACCTGCCGGATCTGAAGGTCAGCTGCACCTGCGTCCGCGTCCCCGTGGTTCGCAGCCACAGCGTGTCCATCGTAGTACGCACCAAGGAGAAGATCAGCGTGGCCGACGCCAAGGCCGCCATTGCCAAGGCGGCGGGCTGCCGTCTGGTGGATGATCTGGCCAATAAGCAGTACCCCATGCCGCTGGATACCTCCGATCAGGACATCGTGTTCGTGGGCCGCATCCGCGACGATTTCACCAGCGACAACGGCCTGAACATCTGGTGCTGCGGCGATCAGGTGCGCAAGGGCGCCGCCACCAACACCGTCCAGATCGCGGAATTGGCGATGGGTATCAAGTAACGGGCGAAAAGTCTGATTTTCCTTCCATTCTTCATACACAAAAAGCAGGAGAGCGCTTCCCCACTGGGGAGCACTCTCCTGCTGCGTCCGATTTGACAAATATACCCTTTGCCTGTATACTGTTGCCATCAATGACCGGAGGTACACAGCATGGAAAACAAGCTGATGCGGAATAAATGGTTCCTGTATATCACCGAGTTCTTCGCCGGTGTGTCGGTGATGGCGGTGGAGCTGGGCGCGAGCCGACTGATGGCCCCCTATTTCAGTTCCTCCCAGATCGTGTGGACCGTCATCATCGGCGTCATCATGATCGCCATGGCCATCGGCAACCTGTGGGGCGGCAAGCTGGCGGACAAGACCAACTCGCCGGACAGGCTGTATGGCCGCATCCTCATCGCCGCCATCTGGATCGCATTGATCCCCTTCGCGGGCCGGTGGCTCATCGCCGGGGTCAGCCTGCTGCTGGCCACCTTCGTGACGAAGAATTTCCTTGTCTGGGCGGCGCTGGCGGCGTGTCTGGTGATCTTCGCCTTTCCCTGCGTGCTGCTGGGTACGGTGACGCCGTCGCTGACCAAGTTCACGGTGGATAATCTGGACGACACCGGCAAGACCGTGGGCCGCCTCAACGCCCTGAACACCATCGGCAGCATCATCGGCACCTTTGTGCCTACCTTCATTACCATCCCCGCCGTGGGTACGGCGGCCACGTTCCTGATCTTCGCCGGAGTGCTGGCGGCCATCGGCATCGTGTATTTTGCCTTTGCCCGGAAGCGGATGGTCAAGGGCATTGTGGCGGCGGTGGTCATCGCGGGACTGTGCTTCACCCTGCCCACCTACAGCTTCGCTTTCTGGGAGAGCGATATCACGCTGGAAGACGAGTCCATCTATAACTACCTTCAGGTGAAGGACAACGACAAGCGCACGGTGCTGTCCACCAACGTGCTGTTCGGCGTCCAGTCCATCCAGCGGAAGGACGCGGAGCTGACGGGCATGTACTATGACTACGCGCTGGCCGCGCCCTGCATGGCGGGCATGGACGGCAGCGAAAACGACGACCGCAGCGTCATGATCCTTGGCATGGGCTCCGGCACCTATGCCAGCTATTGCGTGCGGTATTTCCCCGGTGTGAAGGTGCAGGGTGCGGAGATCGACCAGAAGATCGCTGATATCGCCACGGAGTACTTCGGCCTGCCGGACAGCGTGGAGGTGGCGGTGGAGGACGGCCGCGCCTATCTGACCGCCTCGCAGGAGCAGTTCGACGTGATTATGGTGGACGCCTATCAGGACATCACCATTCCTTTCCAGCTCTCCAGCGTGGAGTTTTTCACCGAGGTACAGCGGCATTTGAAGCCCGGCGGCGTCATGGTGGTGAACCTGAACATGACCTCCACCCAGGATGGCTCCATCAACCAGTACCTGTGCGACACCATGGCCAGCGTGTTTGCCCACACCTATACGGTGAATGTTCCGGCCAATACCAACACGGTGGTGTTCTGCACCGACGCCGACGGTCTGCGCCAGACCTTTGACGAGAACCGGGTGCATCTGAGCAACGCCAAGTACGCCGACATGATGGCGAAGGTGGCGCAGAATTTGCAGGACTACACCGGCGGTGACTGCATCCTGACGGATGACAAGGCCCCGGTGGAGCTGCTGGGCATGCGGGTGCTGGACGAGCTGATCGACGGGCAGCTGAACTACTACAAGGAGCAATTCTCCATGCAGGAGATCATCGACATGGTGACATAAAAAAGAGATGACCGGCACTGCCGGTCATCTCTTTTTATGCTTCCTCGCCGCGGGGGCGCTCCTGCTGGGGCGTCAGCGCCACGATCTTGTTGAAATAGTGGTAAAAGGGCACCAGCGTTTTGAACCCCTCGATGATATCCTCCGCCAGCGTGGGCGAGAAGATGCGTTCGTCCAACGGCCCCTCCCAGCGGAGGGTGAGGGACTTCTTCTGATACCATGGCCGCAGAAGGTCGGAGGTCTGGCCCTTGCTGCGGGCATACTCCGGTCCGTCCAGCGTGAACACCTGCTGTTTGTTGAACTGGCGCACCAGCTTCTCCAGCTCCTGCGGATGCTGGTCGATCTGCTTGCGGAAGGTCTCCATCAGCGCCGCCGCAGGTGACCAGAAGCCCAGACCGAAGCTGTAATAATCCGGCCCCAGCTCAAACCAGAAGGTGGGGCGGCCTGTCCAGTCCTTATCGCCGGTACGGATGCACCACCACAGGTGATCCTTATACGGCCCCCGGCCAAACAGCCGCCGGGCGTCCCGGTAAATGCGGGAGACCTTCAGTATCAGCGGCTCGTCCGGCAGTAGGGCGTGCATGGCGTCATACACCTGCTCCCCCAGCTCCTTTGTCGGGGTAAGAAAGCTATTGATATATTCGTCCTTGTGCTCCATGAACCAGCCCCGCTCGTTATTGAAGCGGATGCCCCACATGAAATCCACCGTCTGCTGGGTATAGCCCTGAAATGCCATAGTGAAACGCTCCTTATCGCTGCTTGTTTTCGATGGTATTGTACCCGTTTTCCCGCAAAAAAGCAAGAGGGCCGGTCACAAGCCGCAACAAATGACAATAACGAACCATCCCAGACCTTTGGCTCATACCGGAGATCTGGGATGGTTTTCTATGTAAGCCGTCCAGCGCCGCCTTACCGGAGGATCAGCGCCATGATACCGGCCAGCACCGCCGAGATCACCGCCATGCCGATGGTGCCGAAGGTCCACTTTTTGCGCTTATCCGCCGCCGTGATGTAGGGCTTCAGATCCTCCGTGCCGGGGATCGTTCACGCCCTAGTGTGTCCCACCCACCAGTCGTCTACCAGAAAACGGTCGATCAGGTTCATGACGGACAATATCACCAGCAGCTGCCAGAAGCCGCTCACAAAGCCCCGTGCCCCGTTGACGGCATACACGAACACCAGCACATAGGCGATGTAGCCGGGAAGGCAGCAGAGCTTGAAGAGGATGGCATTGCGCTTGATCCGCTCATGGGTGGTCAGTCCCTGCGCCACGCAGCGCTCCTGCACCTCGGCGCTGTAAAGATGCACCATACCCACCGCGCCTTTGCGGATACCGAAGGCACAGACCAGCACCAGCAGCACGCCAAGGCCAAGGCCCTCCAAAATCACTTGAACGATCATTGCCGCTCTCTCCTTTCTTTATTCAAAACACTTCATCGTCCCACGCCCTTCAGATAGCCGCTTTTGGCGTTTTCCTCCGTGTCGTCGGACTCGTCGTAGGCATCGTAGGGTGCCGTAGGATCGGGCACCCGCTTCTTGAAGGGGGAGCAGAGCTTATCCTTGTGGGCAAAGGCGAAGGTAAAGTTGTCCGTCCAGCCGGTGTGGCCGGTGATGAACAGCGGGTGCAGGCCGCGGCGCGCCAGCTTCGCCTCCAGATCCGCCAGCGATCTGACCGCCAGCTTGTTATCCTCCGCCAGCGCGGAGATGAAGCTGTACCCGCCGTCAGTGCCGAACCACAGGGTATCGCCGGTAAACAGGTACTTGTCATCGATAAGATAGACCATGTGGCCCCATGTGTGGCCGGGCACCAGAAAACACTCGATGCGGATGCCGTCAATGTCGAACACCTGACCATCCCGCAGAAGCGCCTTCTCGTTGCGGATGGTCACCTGCGGCAGCTTATAGAGATGGTAGATCACCTTGCGGCGCACCTCGCCCGTCAGATAGCGGTTCTCGATCTCGCCCACATACAGCTTGGCGTGCCGGAACAGGCCCGGACTGTCCGCCTCCACCGCACCCACATGGTCGGTATCCTGATGGGTGATAAGGATGTGCTGGATGGACCGGGGATCGATGCCCAGCCACGCCATCTTCTCCGCCAGACGGTCGTAGTTATATCCGGCGTCGATCATGATGGTGGTGTCGCCCTTGCTGTAAAAGAAGATATTCGCCACCCATTCCCGCACACAGGCCACATTTTCATCGATCCAGCCGGTGTTCAGGGGCTTGAAGATCTCCTTGCCCCGGTACATTCTGCTCATTTCCTTTTTCTGAAATTCCGTTGCCTTTTTCGACATACCGCTCCCCCTATTCTCCGGCACAGACACAGCGCCGGTGTTGTTTCTTTCGTTTACCGTTCTCAGTTCTCAGGTGTGTTTCCGCGCCCAGATGGCGTTGGCGATCATCCAGACCATCAGCGCCGCGTTACCGGAGCCCTGGCTCAGCACGAAGTCCACGGTGGACACCTCCGCGCCCAGCAGCTGCCGGATATCCGGGATCAGGACAAGCACCACCTGTATCACCAGCAGGTGGAACAGGATCATCCAGCGGGGCAGGATCGTTTTCTTCGTCAGCACGGCAAAGGCGCTGGCAAGGCCCAGCAGGAACATCCCGGCGTAGGAGATCAGCATGGCCGGCATCAGCCGGGCATACTGCGCCTGAATGAGCGCGGCGGTCTCCTCGTGGCCCAGCAGCGGCCCAAGGGTGCTGGTCCAGTCGGCAAGACTGCCGATCAGGAAATGCAGCACTCCGGCGGTGGCCACATAGATCACGCCGCCGATCAGAACGGCCAGCCGTGTCCTGCGGTATTCCGGCCTGATCTGCGCATAGGACGCTCTCACCGTGAAGAAGGCCAGCGCCATGCCGATCAGCCCCGTGGCAAGCAGCAGCGGCAGCCGCCACACCGGATACGCGCCGCTCAGATATGCCTCCCGCAGGAACAGCCCGCTGTCGCCGGGGCTGGCCGGTATGACGCTCAGGCACAGATCGCCCACCAGCATCAGCGCCGCACTCAGCGCACCCAAAGCGCAGTCGCGGCGATAGGTTTTCATGGAAACGTCCATCGGTCTCCCTCCCGTTGTTTCTTCTTTTTATTGCTTCGTGCGCCAGTTAGTTTTTGCTAACTGGCAGTCCTTGAAAAAGCCGCCGTACAGGCAGCTTTTCATGCTTCGGAAAGCAGCTCCCCGTGGCACCGCTCTCCAAGCCCATGACCAGCTTGATCTTTCTGGTCACATTATAAGCCGCGCCGCGGCTCCTTGTCAAGCCGGTCATGCGCTCCAATTTTGATTACAATTCGTTTTTTCTCGACTTAATTCAACAGAGCGTATATCGGCCCGGCGACTATAAGCAGGATCATGATGCCCTTAGCCACGTAGGTAGAGCCAAACAGTACAAGTACCGCAAGGCCCGGGAGCCCGGAATGGATCAGCTTCCGCCGCTCCCTTCTGCTGGACAGGCAGCGTTTTGCCGCTTGGCCCACGCTGTCCATATGCAGCAGCGCGGACAGTGCGCCTTCCCCATCCAGTCCGGAGGCGGGAAGCAGATTGCTGACGCCCAACAGGGCATTGACCAGCGCCAGCGTCAGCAGCATAAGGGACATGGGATAAACCAACGTGCTCACCAGCAGGCAAATCCCCGCCAGCAGAAAGTTCATCTCCACCCCGGCCAGATACAGCTGGAGGGACTGCCGGTAATTTTTCCTGCTCTTCCCGTGGCAGGAGACATACGCACCAATGGGAAAAAAACCCAGCAGCAACAGAAGTCCCGCATCCTTTGGCCGGAATTTGTAGGAGAGGGCCGCGGTAAAATGTCCAAATTCGTGCAGCGATACCGACAGGAAGATCGCCCCATAGTAGAGCGGGACACTGTAATAGTCATCGATCTCTAAGGGAGCGCGAAGTCTCAGGATGATCCCGGCGGCCAGCACAAGGACGGACAGCACAGGAAGCAGTCCGTTGACCACGCGGCAGAGGGGCCGGAGCCTGTTGGCAGGCTCACCCAGCAGGACCAGGATCAGCTGATGAAATACGCCTGCCCGGACAAGGCGGCTCGTGGTGATAAGCTCATTATCCTCAAGAGCCGCAAGCAAGCTCTCCGGATCATCTCCCGGCAGCTGCAATTCATGCCGCCCGTCCGCCTGACGGAGCACATGGTACAGCGCCTCTGAAATGTCAAACTCCTCACCCCTGTCGTTCTGGGCAAAATAGCATACTTCGGAGGTGTCCTCGTCCGTATAGGTGCCGAGGGCCACACCGTCTCTCAGCAATGGCAGCATGCTCTCACCCCTCGCAGCAGCGGCGCAGCGACCACACGTCGTCCCCGATCTCCAAAACGGCATCCGCTTCGATCCCGGCATAGCTGAGCAGGCGGTCGGACAGCGTAATGACCTCCCCTCTGTCATAGCACAGCTCTGCCAAGGAAAAGAGTGGCCGCAGCCTTTTCACTTCCTCCTCTGTCATCCGCCTGATCCGTTCCATCATACCGCCCCATTCCTCTTCTGAAGAGAGCCGTAGACTGCGGTCCCTTCCGATCGTTGCGATCACTTCCCGGCCAAACAGCTCCTGCAGCTCCTCTGGGAGCTCCGCGCGGCATACGTCATCCGCCGCGGTAAAGTGTAATGTGTAAGCCTTCATATACCCTCCTGTCTCTTCTCTCTCTGCCATTGATCGTAAGCGTAAAATATAGAGACGGGTAGACAG
>CAVBAZ010000048.1:0-17713 GCA_963593515.1 Bacteroidaceae bacterium | reverse complement strand
CCACCCCATCGTGGAGGAGCGTCTGGTGAAGCTGGCCGAGTACGGCTGCACCACCGCTCTGGAGAACGGCCTGAACAAGCTGGAGATGGGCGACGGCAAGGTGGGTGTGATCACCGCCTCCATCGCCTATGAGTACGCCAAGGAAGTGTTCCCCGAGGGCACGTCCTTCCTGAAGCTGGGCCTGACCTATCCTCTGCCCATGAACCTGATCCGCGACTTCGCCTCCAAGATGGAGAAGCTGTACGTCATCGAAGAGCTGGAGCCCTTCATGGAGAACGAGATCAAGGCCGCCGGTATCGACTGCATCGGCAAGGAGCTGACCGGCGTCATGTACGAGCTGAACACCGAGCTGGTGCGTGAGCGCGTGCTGGGTATCAAGCCCAACTACAAGACCATCACCGACGTGCAGGTGGCCAAGCGTCCTCCCGCACTGTGCCCCGGCTGTCCTCACCGCGGCTTCTTCTACACTCTGTCCAAGAACAAGAACTATGTGGTTACCGGCGACATCGGCTGCTACACCCTGGGCTTCGCGCCTCCTCTGAACTGCATGGACGTGTGCATCTGCATGGGCGGCGGCTTCTCCGCCGGTATGGGTATGGCCAAGTCCTTCCAGCGCGAGGGCGTCACCGATAAGGTGGTGTTCGGCGTCATGGGCGACTCTACGTTCTTCCACAGCGGCATGACCGGCGCTGCCGAGATCATCTACAACAACGGCCGCATGATCCCCTGCGTGCTGGATAACCGCATCACCGGCATGACCGGCCATCAGGATAACCCCGGCTCCGGCTTCACCCTGATGGGCGAGGAAGCCCCCATGCTCAGCGTGGAAAAGATCTTCGAGACCTACGGCTTTGACCCCGTGCTGACCGTCGATCCTCAGGATCTGGCCGCTATGAAGGCCACCGTCAATACCGCTGTGGCCGCCCTGAACGAGGGCAAGCACCCCGCCATCGTCACTCGCCGTCCCTGCCTGCTGATCAAGCGCGTGAAGCATGATCTGGGCATGTGCGTGGTCAATACCGACAAGTGCGTGGGCTGCAAGAGCTGCCTGAAGGTGGGCTGCCCCGCCATCTCTCTGGAGAACGGCAAGGCGGCTGTGGACCGCACCCAGTGCGTGGGCTGCACCGTCTGCGCCCAGGCCTGCCCCGTTGGTGCTATCGAAAAGGAGGAGAAGTAACATGTCTAACGTAAAGAGCTGTCTGTTGGTTGGCGTTGGCGGTCAGGGTGCGATCCTGATCTCCAAGATCATGTCCAACGGTTTTATGAAGGCCGGTTATGATGTCAAGCAGAGCGAGGTCCACGGTATGGCCCAGCGCGGCGGCTCCGTGTCCACCCAGGTCCGCTGGGGCGACAAGGTGTACGGCCCCGTGTTCGGCAAGGGCGAGGCCGACATCATGGTGGCGCTGGAGAAGATGGAAGCCGTCCGCTACGCGGAGTTCCTGAATCCCGACGGTGTGGCCGTCATCAATGACTATGCCATCAAGTCCACCACCATCGCCTCCGGCGCCGAGGAGTATCCCGAGGGCTGCATCGAGGCCATGCAGAAGAATTTCAAGACCATCGCTGTGCCCGCCAGCGATATCGCCATCCAGCTGGGCAACCCCAAGTGCATGAACGTGGTGCTGTTCGGCGCCATGTGCGATTCTCTGGGCTGCCCCGAGATCGACTGGGAACAGATCGTGGCCGAGACCGTCCCCGCCAAGGTGAAAGAGCTGAATCTGAAGGCCTTCCGCGCCGGACGCGAGGCTGCCAAGGCCGGTAAGTAAGCGCTATCCTCTTCTATACCATATCTCTGAAAAGAGCGGCCCGCCGTCCCGGCGGGCCGCTCTTTTTTTGCGGATGACGATATAGGGGATTTCGCGCTCCGGCGCGAGTCACTTTTGGCCGCTGTCCCAAAAGTGACCAAAAAGACAGCTTAAACCTGCGGTTTAAGAATCCGCGCACGCTGTTCATTTTGCAAATTTGCGGTCTTTTACCACGCGTTCACAGAACATTGCCGTTATCGTTTCGTATGACGCATTGATTTTCGCCTCGCGCCGCTGCCGCTCACGCTCTCAACGGTAGAACCCAAAGTGTTGTTCGTTGTTGGTATCAGCGGCAGCGGCGCAGGAGCAGAGACGATTCGATGACGAAACGAAAAAGGCAATTCTGCGCGAACGTGCGGTATGTAATCACACTTTTGCACAACGTATAGCGCGCAAGGAAGTGAAGAAACCATTGGTTTCTTCCGGCTCTTTTGCCCACTTTTCCAGCTGCTGGGAAAAGTGGGTCGCCGAAGGCCGTCCTCGCTCCGGAGAGCGAAACATCTATTCTTCAATTATTCAAAAAATAGTAATGACTTTTCCAGCCTTTTGGGGTACAATGTAACACAAATCCCGATCAAACCAACAGGAGGAATCTTCCTTGAAAAAACTCTATGACGCGGTGCAGCGCTTCTGCGCACGGCACCCCCGTTTCGGCATCCCTAATCTGATGCTCTACATCGTGGCTGGCAATGTCATCGTGTATCTTCTGATGATGTTCACGCAGGCCAACGACGCCAACGCGCTGGCGTTCCTGACGCTGAATACCGCCGCCGTAATGAAGGGCGAGCTGTGGCGCATCTTCACCTATGTGTTCGTGCCCACCAACAGCGGCCTTTTCTGGCTGCTGATCAGCCTGTACTTCTACTACTGGATCGGCTCCACGCTGGAGCGCCAGTGGGGCACCGCCAAGTTCAACCTCTATTACATCAGCGGCGTACTGCTGACGGCGGTGGGCGTGCTGCTGGCCAGCCTTATTTCCGGCCAGAGCTACACCGTGGCAGGCTCCTACTATGTGAACCTGTCCATGTTCTTCGCCTTCGCATTCCTGTTCCCCAATACGCAGGTGTTGCTGTTCTTCATCATCCCCATCAAGATGAAGTGGCTGGCCTATGTGGACGCGGCGCTGTTCGCTTTTGATGTGGTGCGCAGCCTGATCGCGGGCAACTGGGGCGGTGCGCTGCTGCCGGTGATCGCCCTGCTGAACTTTGCCGTGTTCATCTGGCCAGAGGTACACTACATGGCCGACCGCGCCGCCTACCGCCACCGTCCACAGACGGTGCAGTTCAAGCGGGCCGCCCAGCAACAGCAAAAACAGGAGCAGAAGCAGGGCTATCACCACAAGTGCGCCGTCTGCGGCCGCACGGATACGGATTATCCCGACCTGCAATTCCGTTATTGCAGCAAGTGCGCGGGCTATCACTGCTTCTGTCAGGATCACATCTTCACCCACGTCCACTTCACGGAGTGAGGAAACTGGCATGAAAATAACAAAGTCCCCGGCTCGGCCGGGGACTTTGCTTTTTCATTGTGCCGCGCCAGCGGTACACCATACCTTTTCACTTTTCACTTTTCTCTCTTCTCTTTTATCCAAATAAAAAGCACCCTGTTCCTTGCGGAACAGGGTGCTTTTATACGATTTAGTTGGTCTTGGTATTATCCGTCGCTGCGGCGGTATCCTTCAGGGGCCAGGTGGTGGGATCGGCGGTATCCTCGATCATCTTGCAGACGATCAGATAACGGTGATAGTCGTCGCCGTTCTTGCACACCGACAGGATCAGCACCTTGTCACCGGCCACGGGCTTATTGTCCTTGTCCAGATTGGTGGTGCTGTCGGTCTCCTGCCACAGCTGGTCGAAGAAGCTGTTGAACACCTCGTCATTGGTAAAGTCATGATAGTAGATGATGTGGCTGGTATCATACTGCACGCCGCCCACGATCTGATAGGTCACGCGGCGATCCTTCTGATACATATACACCAGATGCTGCTCGCTGAAATCCAGATTCTTCAGCATGCTCTGCAGACCACCGAACATGGTGCGGTTGGCCTGATTGTGGCCGTACAGCACGGTGACGGGATCGTTCAGGTCACGGCTGTTGATGGTCTTGCCCTCGCAAACGGCCTCACTGAAAATGGTGCCGGCCTTGTTGCTGTTGCCATCCAGATCGCGGCTCAGATAGAAGCTGCGGTCAGTGGGATGCTGCGCCACGGGATAGGACAGCTCGTGATCGGTGCCGAGGATCTTGGCGAAATCAGGCACCTCCAGCCATGCGTATACATCCTTGTACTTGGCAAAGGTCTCCTCCATACCCGCAGGCTCTACAACGGGAGCAGGCTCCACGCGGTTCGCAGTGGGATCTTCGGGCTCCACGATGGCGGGATCGTCGGGATTGTCGTTGGGGTCATCGGTGGCGTCACCGCCGCAGCCTGCCAGCGCCAGAACCAGCACCAGAGACAGGACCAGCACCAGCAGCCGGGTAAATGTGCGTCCGCTCATGGGAAGAGCCTGAACAAAGCGGTCAAATTTTACTTTCATTTTCTTCTCCTTTCGCATGGCCGAAGCTTTGATATGCGGCCTATGGGGAACCGTGCCGGATAAATGTCTCACAGCACTTGCCACCATACTACCATATTGTGCCGTTAAAAGCAACTACATTTTTCCCGACCGAAAGGAGAGAGCCGGGCCGTTTACCAGTTGACGGGGTGCTGCCATTCGGCGAAGAGCGCCTCGAAACGGGCCTTCTGCGCCGGTGTCAGGCGGCTCTTGTACTGATTGAGCAGTGTGTCGGCCTGCTGGGTGCTGCCGCTTTTCAGATAGTTGCGCATGGCCCGCTCCAGACTCTCCGCCGCCGTGGAGCTGAGGGACGCCGTGTTGCCGATGCTGGACACGGCGTCGCTGCCTGTATCGGAGGTGCGCATGCCCTTTTGCTCCGCAGCGGCCTTGTCCGCGAAGTAGTCCAGCAGCAGCTGATAGTTTTTCAGATCGCGACTGCTGATCTGGTCATATTGGCTCTGGGCCTGCGATACCTCCTTCTGCCATGCCGTCACCTGATCCTGCCAGCGCCCATATTCCGCATCCTCCTGCTCCTGCAGCAGGCCGTAGCGGTCCAGCAGCGCCTCGCCCGCGTCGCGGTAGCGAGTGTAGGCATCCGACTGCAATTGCGGCAGCACGTCGGACAGCTGCTGCAAATAGCGCTGATAGGACTGCTGGGCGGCGGACTGAGCATAGCTGGAGCCATAGCCGCCGGTCAGGTGGGCGGTCTGCCCCAGCGTATCGCTCATAGCGGCCCGGCCCTGCCGGGCATACTGCGCCGCGTAGGACTGAAATGCCGCGTCAGACGCGGGATCGTAGGAAAAACCGGGACGGCCGCTGATCTCCTGATACAGCGCCTCCAGCTGTGCCGCGAAGCTGGACTTATAGTCGTCGGGGCGCAGCGATGCCATGCTGTCCAGCAGACTGCGGGCCGCCTCCACGTCGCCGGAGGGCGTATAGCCCTTTTCCAGCTGCGCCAGCGCGGCGGAGGTGCCTGCGGAGACAGAGCCTGCCGCCGCGCCGGATGCCGCTGCTCCGGCGCTGACGCCGGAATAGCTGGGCTGTGCCAGAAGGCTGCCCCAGGTCTCCTTGCCCACGATGCCGTCCAGCTTCAGCCCGTTTTTCTTCTGATAGTCCCGCACGGCGGCCCGTGTTTTTTCGCCGAAAATGCCGTCCACAGCCAGATCGTAGCCGTGCTCATTCAGAATGGTCTGCAATTTGTTGACGGCGCTGCCGGTGGAGCCGTAGCCCACCTGACGGTAAGTAGATGCCATAGTTGTGCTCTCCTTCTTTCAAAATAGATTCAGCTGACCCGCTGCCAGACGTATACCGCCAGATAGGGCGGCATCATGTCGATGGCCTGTCCGCCACCGGTGGCCTGCGACACCAGATCAATGCTGTGGTTGTGGGTGCTGCTGACGGTGTCGGTGTACAGGCTGCGGCTTCCGCTGCCGCCTCCCCAGCTCTCGGCGTATGCGCCTGAGCCGCTGCCGCCTTGCACGATGTTGGGCAGGCTGTGGTCATGGGTCAGCTGCTCCGCGCCGGTATAGCCCTTGACAGCGTGAGTGTGGGACGGCAGCTGCTGTGCGGTCAGCGTGCGCTGTGCCTGACCTCCGGTGCTCCCGGCGGCATAGCCTTCACCCGCCGCCAGCAGGAAACGATCCTGGATCCGCTGCCATGTGCCGCCCAGCACCGTGCCGGGATCCGTGGCGGCGGCAGAGAGATACAAAGCCCCTACCGGATACAGCAGATCGAGGAGCGTCCTGCCGCCTACCGTCAGGCTGCCCGCCGCCACCTTGCCCGCCACGGTCACATCACCGTCAAAGCCGGCGTCCCACGCGCATTGCAGCATGGGACTGTCCGCCAGCTTGCCAAATGCCGCGCCCACGCCGCCGCTGCGGAGGTGGAAGGCCACCGCCGCGTTGGAGGAGGTGTAGCTGACGGCCCGGACGCTGCCCACGGTGTCGATAGCGGACAACTCCACCTCATAGGTGGTGTCCTTGTCCAGCGTCTCCGCAATCTGCGTGGTCAGACCGCTGACCAGCGTGGTGTAGCCGCCATAGGTGCCGCCCACCGGACGGTACCGTGCCCGCAGCGTCACGGTGTTGCGGCCATCCAGCGGCCAGCAGGAGCCGGTGGCCTTCACCCGCAGGCACGATCCGCCGCTGTCCTCCACACCGGCGGCATTGCACCGGAAGGCCACCGAGGTCTGCATCGACGGCGTCTGATAATCGAATACCGACACCGCTGGGGCGCTGACGGTGGTGGTGCGCCCGCGGGAGTCCGTCACCACAGCGGTGGGTGTCAGGGTGCCCGCCATGCCGATGGGTGCCGTGGTGCCGGAAAAGCCCTTTACGGTCTGTCCGGCAAAGGTGAACCGGCACTCCGCCAGCGACGCGCCGCCCACGGCGCTGGCCTCCACCGTGTATTGCAGGCAGCTCATGCCCCGTACCCACAGGCCCCACTGTGCCAGCTGGTCATTGTCGTTGACCAGCGCCACCGTCAGCGCGGCGCTGGGACGCATGGTGTCCGGCACATAGGCAGTAAAGGCGTAGGTCTTGGTGCAGTAGTTGGGATTGCTCAGCTGGGGGATGCTGCTGTTGAAGGCCACCGTCATGGTCAGCGTACCGCTGCCGGATACGCTGTCGGGGATGGCCAGCGACAGGCTCTCCTCCGGCGTCCAGCTGTATACCACGCGGGTGTCGTTCTGGGAAACGACCGTCAGCTCCGCATCGCTGACCGCGGCGCTGACGCCCTGAAACTCATAGCGGAAGGAGAAGCTGTACAGGGCGGAGGGCCGGGTCACCACCAGTGTGTTGGCCTGCCCGATGGTAATGTCGCCCCAGCTGAGATTAAAGTCCTTTTCCGTATATGCCATTGCTTACCCTCCGATCCATTTGAATGTCAGTCCGCTGCCGCTCTCCATGCGCCACGAGCCGATGCTGATGCTGTCCAGTACGGTGATGCTGGTGATATACAGCCGGTTGTTGGACACATAGGCGATCTCCGTGCTGTCCTGCCAGAAGCTCAGCTTCTGGGCGGTGAATACGGCCCGGAAGTTGTTCTGCTCCACCACTTGTCTGCCGTCGATCTCCGTGGTGGTCAGATTCTGCCCCACCGCCACGCCGTAGACCGGGGCGGGGCCGTCGTAGTACACGATGCCCGTGCGGATATAGCCCTCCGTATCCAGCCGGTAGCTGGAAAAGGCGGCATCCACCGACGCCACATTGGCGGCCAGATCGCTGCAAAAGCTGTAATACTGGGTCAGCGCCTCGGGATTGGCCTCCAGATAGGCGCTCAGCCGCTGCACATAGGTGCCGAACTGGGACGCGGCCACATATTCTTCGCCCAGCCGCACCTCCAGCTGCTCCATGTTCCGTGTCACCTGCTGGGCGGTCTTGACAATCATGGCCTTCAAATTCTGGAACTGCTCGTTGCCCGAGGGCGAAACAGCGCCGGAAGCCGCCGCGCTTCCCTTCCGCTGTGCGCCGTTTCCGGAGACCGACACCGTGCCGCCCTCCAACGCCGCCAGCGCCATGTTCAGCTGCTGCGCCATCTGAAAGAGATAGGAGTACTGCTGCGTCAGCTGCTGCTGCACCGACCCGTTGGGATAGGGCGGCATGGGAAAATCGCTCACGGCAGGTCACTTCCTTTCTCATACACGGCGCTGATGCTGTAAATGCGGCAGCCGCCGTGGCCGCTGAGCCGCAGCCGCAGCTGGGGACACCGCACCGGACGGACGGTCATCAGCCCAGCCCGCACCTGACGGCTGCCGCCCCGCAGGATGCCCGCGTATTGCCAGCTGCGGCCCTCATCATAGCTGACGTGAGCCGTCACCCACGCGCCGTTGTCCGGCCAAAGCCGCAGCTCAAGCCGCTGTAAGTACTTGTGCTCCGGCGTATCCAGCCCCAGTTCGCCGGTCTCCGCGTACCAGTCCAGCGGGGCCTCGTCCTCCTCACCGCCGCCGTACAGCGCCGTGACGCCGCTTTCCGTCAGGCCGTACAGCACGCCGTCCGTCACGGCAAACTGCTTTACACGCAGGCCGTCCTGCCGGTGCCACAGCTTCCGCGCGGTGTCGTAGACAAAAAGATGGTTTTTGCCGTTCCGCCGGGCCGACAGCCAGTATTGTCCCTCCACTGCGCCGCCCACGGCGCTTTCATACCGCTCCTCACCGAAGCAGGCGGATACCGGCTGAGGCATGCTGCCGTCGAAGGCATACACGCCGCCGCTGCCGTGAAAATACAGCACGCCGTCGGCCACCGCCAGCGAGCGGCTGCTGCCCTGCTTCACGCCGGGGCATTGCAGCGACGTGATCTGGTGTGCGCCTGCGGCACTGATGTACAGCCGCTCCATGCTGTGCTCCTTGAAGAACAGCACCGTCCCCAGATAGGCCGCCGCGCCGGTGAACACGCCGTCGCTGCCCCGGTCGGCGGCATAGCTGTCGGTGGACAGTCCCGCAAAGGTGTTCCAGTTGCGGAAATCGCCCAGTGCGCTGCCGTATACGGCATTGACGCTCCTGCCGTCCACGATGCCGTACTTGCAGCCCCACAGCCGGTTGCCGCACTCCACCACGAAATCCATGTCCGGCACATAGCGCCGCACCGTCACAGCGGTGGTCTGCTCACCCTCAATGGCCGCCGCCGCGCCGATAACGATAGCATTGTCGCTGCATTGCAGCAGCGTCCATGTGCCGTCCACCGCCGCGCCGACGCAGCCGGAAACGGTCACGCCGTCCCCGGCGGAGAAGCCTCTGCCGATATTGGCGGCGCTGAGCTTCATGGCCACATCGCCCACCGCCTGCCACATCATGCCGTCGTACTGCATCAGCGTGCCGCTGCCGGTGTCCAGCCACAGGCCGCCGCTTTCCGCGCTGCCCGGGGCCGTCGCCCCAGTGGTATAGTTCTCATACTCTGTGCCGTCGCTGCGGCACAGGGCAAAGGTGACGGTGCCGGTGGTCTGGCTGGTGTTTTCCAGACTGCCCCGGTCGCTGAGATCCTGGGTGTTGACGTACTTCTTGTCGGGCCAGATCAGCAGATATGCGCCCATGGACACCAGCTGCTTTTCTCCGTCCGTCAGCGTCAGATCAATGGCCGCGCCGTTGATGTACAGCGTCCGGCCGTCCACCCAGATCAGGCAGTCCTTGGCGGTCAGACCGTTGGGCTTATCCAGCGCCATGACGGCCTTGCGCTTTTCCCGTACCGACAGCGTAGGATACGCACCGCCGGACAGATTCTCCATCCGGGCGAAAGCGCCCAGCGGTGTCCGTGGCCGCGCGTCATAGCCCAGAAATTTGCTGACCGTCACCCGCTGCTGTGCCGGAGCCTTAAATTGTGATAGAAACATGCCGTTCCTCCTTCCTTGCACGGGGTTGGAGAGAAGTCTCTCTCCAACCTTGATTATGAAAAAGCTTCGCAGAATTCGCCGCCCGCCATGGCGGCGAACTTTTCGAATCGTTTTTCGCCGCGACATGTGCGTGGCGAAAAACACTCTGCGCGGAGAGAGTGTTTTCCGCACATTTTGTGTGCGGAAAGCGCGGGTCGGAGCGAATCTTAAATTTATCAAAAAAACGAAGTTTTTTTGATAAGCTTTAGCATAGTTTCAGAGCCTTGACACTTTGCACCGGCGCGGTGGTGCGGCACACATAGTCTCGGTACGTCAGCAGACCGTTGTTCCAGTTGGCCGCCGCGCTGTTGTAGCGTGCCATCTCGCCGTTGCAGTAGTGGATCTGGGCTTCCACATAGTGGTGGTACAGCTCGTCATAGGGGGCCTCCACCGTCAGCGGCGCGTCATCCTCCAGCGGAGGGAGCGCACCGGTCACCCGGCGGATCTCCCGCAACACGAAGCCCTCCGCCTGCGCCAGCCACCGCAGCTTTTCGGCGCGGCTGTACTGGTTGGGTGCCAGCGCGTCCACCTGCTCCAGCACCTGTGCCGGTGTGATGTTTGCCATGGACGCCACCTCCTCAGTCGGCCATTCTGTCCACATAGCGGCGGGCCTCGTCCGCCATCATCCGGGCGTTTTCCAGCACCTCCGCCACATAGTCGGGCACCTGTACCTGAACGCCCTTCATGATCTTCCAGCTTCGGCCGTTGACGGAGACGATCACAAAGTTCTCCTCCTGCTTGCGGCCTCTGGGAATGGTCACGCTGACCATCTGCTCCTGCTTGCTTGCCATATCCCGTTCCTCCTTTTGTTGTTGTGTGGGATACGGCGGGGGGTGGTCACCCCGCCCTACGCATATCTGTACGATTTTTGTAGGGCGGCATGACCACATGCCGCCGCCGTATAGCGGTTAAAGATTTCATGCCAGTTTAGTTGGCTTTGTCCTCTCCGGAATAACTGGAACCGCATTCCACACGGACGATGTACTCGTCGTACAGGATAGCGGCGGCGTGAATGCCCTTCCAGCCCACGCTGGAACGCTGATCCAGAGGATCGGCAGTACCGGAGGAGCCGCGGGGCTTCACGATGACCTCGGTGCCCTCGCTGAGATCCACCACGCCGTAGGCACCCTTGCCCACAAACAGACAGCCATAGACCGCCAGACCGTCCTTGCCGCCCTCACCGGGATAAATGACGGCATTGTCCGCCACGGTGACGGCCTCCTCCAGCGTCAGCTGGCTGGCGGTGTTGGACTTCACCTTCACGCGCTTGCCGCCGCACAGCACATAGCGGCCAGCCAGCGCACCGGCGGTCACCGTGCCGCCGTCGAAGCTGACAGTGGTGGCATTGCTGGCGGCGGCGCTGGCGGTCAGGGTGCGGCTGTTGCTGGCCAGATCGTCACCGCGGAAGATCTTGGCCTCGGTGGTCTCCACAAAGCGCACGCCGTGCAGCTCGCCGATCTCGCCGGAGAACAGCTCCGTAGCGGCAGCGTACTGGTGGGCGGCCACCCAGTCGGGGTCGTTGCGCAGGTCGAAGGCCACGCTGGGGTGGATGATGCACACATACTTGCCGTCGAAGGTAGGCGCGTTCATCTTCTTCAGCGCCGTGGCGGCGCGGGCCACCAGCTCGGCGGTCATGGTGCAGGTCTTGTCCAGCCCATAGCGGTGCAGCACCTCGGTTTTCTTGCCGTCGGCGTCCTTACCGGGGGCGTAGATAACGTGGGTGCCCTGCTGGATCTCATTGCGGGTCACAGTGTCCAGCGTCAGACCCATGTTGGCGCCGTGGCGGTCGGTGATCTCCAGCACCACGTCGTCGATGGCGGTCAGATCCAGCATATCGGACACGGTGGTGTAGTCGCCGTACTGGCTCAGCTCCTTGGTGATGTAGCTGACGGTGATGCCGCTGCCGTCAGGGGTAACGCCCTCGGTCAGGGGCGTCAGCGCCTTGTCGAAGGAGCCGAACTTGCGCCACTCCACGGTCTTGCCGCCGCCCACAGGCAGAGGCTTGGTGGCGGCGAACTGGTTGTGTACCAGCGCGGGCTTGGCGTTTTCCAGCAGCTCCATGCCATAATAGGTTTTCATCTCGGCGCTGAGACTCTGGGTGCCGGTAGTCTGTACGTTGCTGTCAGCGAAGCGCTGCAGGTCAAAAGAATATTCGTTCATCATGATACTCTCCTTTTATTAATGTAGTGTTTCTCCCCGGCGGCGGGAGCGTTCTGCGCCCGAAAAGGAAATGTTATCTGCGGTAGCCCGCGACCCCGCCCGGCGTTACCCGGACATCTATATCAAATCCCCGCCAGGTACCGCGGCGGATTCTTACCTCCATCCGTAGGGGGCGATGCTCACATCGCCCCGCACAGGGGATATTCCGTGCCTCCGGGCACGGGACACTTTTGGCCACTGTCCCAAAAGTGTCCAAAAGGACAGCCAGAAACCCAGGTTTCTGGACTTCCTGCACGCTGTACTGATTACGAATTTGCGGCCTTTTACCACGCGTTCACAGAACACGGCTGTCATCGTGCCGTATGACGCATCGTCTGTCCTCCTTGCGCCGCTGCCGCTCATGCTCTCAACGGTAGAACTCAAAACGTTGTTCGGCGTAAGTATCAGCGGCAGCGGCGCAGGAGAGGAGACGATCCGACAATAATGCGGCAACGAAAATTTTGCGTGAACGTGTGGTACATGGTCACAAATCTAAAAACGTTATAGCGCGCAAGGAAGTGAAGAAACCATCGGTTTCTTCCGGCTCTTTTGGCTACTTTTCCAGCTGCTGGGAAAAGTAGCCCGCCGGAGGCCGTCCTCGTGGCCGCAGCCACGAAACACCCCCTCAAAACCGAATCTTCTCCCCCCTCTGTACCCGCTTCCGGATCTCCGCCAGCTCGCCGGAGGTCAGCGCCTTGGGATCGGTGCGTGTCACGGCGCTGCTGCCGTGGCCGCCGTTTTCGGCCACCCGCCGTCCGCCGCTGGCCACGGCACGGCTCATCTGCTCGCCGGATCGCCGCACGGCATAGCGCATGGCCTGCGCCAGCAGCTCCCTGCGGTGAGTCACCTCGTAGGCGGTGCGCCCATCGATGCCCGCCGCCACAAGGCGGCCAAAGGTGGGGTCGCGCATCTCCTTCTGCCAGTCAAAGTCCTCATAGACCCGGCGGATATCCTCAGCCTCCTGCGCCAGTTGTGCCACGCAGCCGCTTTCGTAGGCGTGCTGCTCCTGGGCCTGACGCCGCAGCGTCTCATTCTCCTGTCGCAGTGTCCGCAGGCGGCCGTCCAGAATTTTCTGTACCCGTGCCTGAAACGGCTGCTTGCACCGCCCTTGGATCAGTGCCTCAAATTCCGCCGCCGCACTGTCCGTATCCACGGCTTCCGGCGTACCGGCCTGTGTCAGTTCCTGCTCGTCATGCATGGCGTTCCCTCCCTGTCCGGAGGTCTCTGACCTCCACATAGTCTCCATAGTGCCGCGCCAGCAGGCAAAGCCCCTGCCGCGCCACCTCCAGTGCGTCGCTGTCCTGCGCCGCCATCAGCGACCAGAAGCCGTCGCCCCGGATATCCAGCACCGGCGCGCTCTGCGTTTTCAACGTTGCCGCGGCGGCTTCCATCAGCATACTGACGGCGGCGCATATGATGTCCTGCCCCTTTGGCCCATAGCCGCTGTGGCCGTAGGCCCATACGGCCTGGTCATGTATCGTCGCGCGGATCATCTGGGCCGCACCACCTCTCTGGACTGCCTGCGGCTGCGCTCCATGGCGCTGGCCGCCGCCTGTGCCGTCCTCATAGCACTGCCGGAAGCCACTGCGGTGCCGGACTGCTCCGCCGCAAGACCTTCCACCAGACGGGTGCCCTTTACCTCATCTACGATCTGTGCCAGCTGCAAAAGCTGCTGCCGCAGCGCCGCGATCTCCGAGGCCTGCGTCTTGCCGGTGGAGATCACCCGCGCCAGCTGATCCTTGTTCTTGAACTCCATCAGCTCCAGACACCGCAGCGCCTGATCCGCCAGATCATCCCGGAAGAAACCCATCTGGAACAGCTGCAAAGCCAGCTGATTGTGCTCCGCCGTGCGGTAGGGGCTCTCCTGCTCCGCGCCGATCTCCAGATCGAACTCCGGCACCCGGTAGGATACGTTTACCCCGTCGTCCATCATCTTAGGCAGCAGACCGCTGCGGTCATAGCTGATGAACTCCTCCGTCCCCATAGCGCCCAGCAGCCGGAACTGCCGGGGCAGCTCATAGAATTGACGGATCAGCTCGATGCACAGTGTCACCACGTCGGCAAAGGCCTCATAGCCGTCGTCGATCATGTTGCGGCTCAGCTTGCCGCCGCTCTCCTGCAAGGCGGCGATGGCGGTGCCAGCCGTCACGCCGGAGGCGGTGCCGCCGTTGGCCACGTCACGGTTGCCCGCCGTCTCCTTCATCTCCGCGATCTTGTTGTTCAGGATCGCCACATACACGCTGTCAAGGCTGCCCGCGTGGATGGGCGCGATGGAGTCGCTGCCCAGATTCCCGTTGGTGTGGACGAAGGGCCGTGTCCAGTCGGCGTACTCATTTTCATTTACCGCGCCGTCGGAGCGAATGAAGAACCGGGGCGTGGCGTTGGCCAGCGTGTTTTTCAGGATAGCCTGATTCATCAGGTCGATCTGCTTCTGGGGGCTCTTGCACAGATCCACATAGCCGTACCCGCAGGGCGTTCCCTCCTCAGGAAACAGCACATCGAACACGAAGGGGTACTTTCCGTGGTCGTACCAGCCCCGCTGCGCCATGCTCAGGCCGCAGGGCACCTGCTCCATCACCGGCGCGCCGTTTTCATCCACGCCGCAGAAGCGTGTCTCCGTAGGCTGCTGGGTGTCGTTTTCCGTGGCATACAGCACCGTTTCACCCACATATTTGCAGTATTGCAGCACCTTCCGGCCATCCACCTCCGTGTGATAGTACCAGTCCACCACCAGCGACTTGTTGGAGGTATCCACCGTGTCGTCATAGAGATAGCGGCTCAGGGCCATGTCGCCCCGGCCCAGCTTTCCCTCCAGCTGGGGATAGGCTGCCAGCAGCTCGTCGTTGTCACGCAGCTCGGTGGAGAAGAAGTTGGGGCTTTGCTGAATATCGGTCACGCCCGGTGCCCAGAACAGGTTCAGCAAATCCATCCGCTTCACGCTGATGTCGCCCAGACCGTTCAGCTTTCCACCGTCCCAGAACACGCCGTACACAGCGCAGCCGGATTTCAGCTTGTACCACCATGCGGAGGAATAGGTGCGCTTGAACTGATTCTTCTTCAGGATGACCGGCAGGATGCGGCTCAGCCGCTGGGCCTCCTGCCGGTCGTCCGGCTCACGGGGCAGCACGGTGGGGGAGGGATAGCAGTCCATAGCGTCGGCGTGCTTGGACAGGATGCAGTTTACCAGCCATCCGCTGGCGGGCTGCGGGTCGCCGCTGTTGCCGCCCTGTCCCTCCTTCTCCATCTGTTCCCAGTGGCGCAGCTTCCAGAACTGCTCGTTGTCGATGATGCGCTGCTCCAGATGCAGCTTTCCGTGCCGGTACATTTTCAGGATCGCATTGGCTCTGCGCAGCTCCTTCTGACCGATCTTCGGTTTTGCCAGAATGTCGGCGGCGTTGGCGGCCGCGTCCCGTTCAATAACGGACTGTGTCATGTCGCTGTGTGTCATAAGTACCTCCCGCATGTCAGTATGGGTGCGGAGCAGTCTCCGCACCCATACCGGAGCGCCGCCTGTTTGTTGCCCCTTTCCGTGCAACAAGACGTAAATTTTTTATGAAGAATCCAAAAACACCGGAAAATGGCTGTTGTCCATCCCTTTCCCAGCCTTGACGGTTGCCCTGCGCCGATGTATAATAAACTGATTTATTATCTGTATGGAGGACATGGGGTTATGTGGATCGCGGACGGCTGGCAGGATTATGAATTGCTCTCCTGCGGCGGCGGAGAAAAACTGGAGCGTTGGGGACGCCAGATTTTGGTGCGGCCCGACCCGCAGGCCATCTGGGAGGCGGACAAGCGCTCGAAGCTGTGGCGGCAGGCCAACGCCCGGTATAGCCGCAGCTCCACCGGCGGCGGCCATTGGGAGAAAAACGACCTGCCGCAGAGCTGGCCCATCCGCTATAAGGAGCTGACCTTTCAGGTAAAGCCCATGAACTTCAAGCATACGGGCCTTTTTCCGGAGCAGGCGGCCAACTGGGATTTCGCCATGGATGCCATCCGCCATGCGGGACGGCCCATCCGTGTGCTGAACCTGTTCGCCTATACCGGCGGCGCCACCGTGGCCTGCGCCAAGGCGGGGGCCAGCGTCTGTCATGTAGACGCGGCCAAGGGCATGGTCTCCTGGGCCAAGGAGAACGCCAGGCTTTCCGGCCTTGCCGACGCGCCCATCCGCTGGATCGTGGACGACTGCGCCAAGTTCGTGGAGCGTGAGATCCGCCGCGGCAAGACCTATGATGCCATCATCATGGATCCGCCCAGCTATGGCCGCGGCCCCTCCGGCGAGGTATGGAAGCTGGAGGATAACCTGTATCCCTTCGTGAAGCTGTGCATGCAGGTGCTGTCGGACAAGCCCCTGTTCATCATCATCAACAGCTATACCACCGGCCTTGCACCCTCGGTGCTGGGCTATATCCTGCACCTTCTGGCCTGCCAGCGCTTTGGCGGCAAGGTCATGTGGGACGAGCTGGGCCTGCCCTGTACCGAGTCCGGCATGGCGCTGCCCTGCGGCGCGACGGGCCGCTGGGTCAGCGAATAACGCCATCACTTTCATAAGGAAACGATAGATATTATGTCAACTATGCTGCAAACCGAGCATCTCTCCTTCACCTATCCGGCGGAGGAAGGGGTAAGCGCGCCCACCACGGCGCTGGAGGATGTGTCGCTGTCCATTGAAAAGGGCAGCTTTGTGGTGGTGCTGGGCCATAACGGCTCCGGCAAGTCCACCTTGGCCAAGCATATGAACGCGGTGCTGCTGCCCTCCGGCGGCACGGTGTATGTAGAGGGTATGGACACCAAGGACGAGACCCTGCTGCTGGAGATCCGCCGCCGTGTGGGCATGGTGTTCCAGAACCCGGATAACCAGATCGTCGCCAACGTGGTGGAGGAGGATGTGGCCTTCGCGCCGGAGAATCTGGGCGTCCCCAGTGAGGAGATCCGCCAGCGGGTGGACGACGCCCTGGCGGCGGTGGGCATGTCGGAATTTACCCGCCACGCGCCCCATCTTCTCTCCGGCGGACAGAAGCAGCGGGTCGCCATCGCGGGGGTGATCGCCATGGCCCCGGAGTGCATCGTGCTGGACGAGGCCACCGCCATGCTGGACCCCTCCGGACGGCGCGAGGTGCTCTCCGCCATCCGTACATTGAATAAAGAGCGGGGCATCACCGTGGTGCTTATCACTCACCATATGGACGAAGCCATGGATGCCGACCGCCTTATCGTCATGAACGACGGCAAGCTGGTCATGGACGGCACCCCCGCGGAGGTGTTCACGCAGGTGGAAGCCCTCCGCGCCATGGGCCTTGCCGCCCCCGATACGGTGGAGCTGCTGTACGGCCTGCGTCAAAACGGCATGGACGTGCCGCTGACCGCTCTGACGGTAGACGCCTGCGCCGCCGCCATCTGCAAAGCATTGCAATAGAGGATTACCCTTGCTGAAAATCGTTAGATTTTCAGCAAAATAAATGAAACGAGGAACCCAACATTGGAACCCATCATTCGTGTCGATCATCTGACACATACGTATAGCGCCGGAACGCCCTTCCAGCGCAGCGCCGTGCAGGACATGTCGCTGGATATCCTGCCGGGTGAATTTCTGGGCATCATCGGCCATACCGGCAGCGGTAAATCCACCCTGATCCAGCATCTCAACGGCCTTCTGAAGCCTACCGAGGGGCATATTTACCTGAATGGTCAGGACATCTGGGCCGACCCCAAGAAGATCCGCCAGGTGCGCTTCCATGTGGGGCTGGTGTTCCAGTACCCGGAGTACCAGCTCTTTGAGGAGACGGTCTATAAGGA
>CAVBAZ010000047.1:0-4197 GCA_963593515.1 Bacteroidaceae bacterium | reverse complement strand
GCCGGTCGGGGAACAGGCTCTGCACCAGATCCAGCGGGGCGGACTCCATCCGGTCGTCCACCGGGCGGATCACAAACACGCCGCGGTTCACCTCGGCGGCCACATGGAGCTCCTTGGCCCGCATGTAGATATCGCTGATAAGGATGTTGTCCGAAATGATGTTTTTCATGAAGGAGCCTTTGTCATGCTTCTCCTCATAATAGCTCTTGGCGGAGTTCAGCGCCACAGCGGCCATGGCACACACGGTGCGGCCGATGCCATCGTCGCCGCTGGCAAACACGGCGTAGTCAAAGTGGCCGCCCCAGCCGGGCAGGGCCTTGAACGTCTTGCCCTCCAGCGCCACGCACTCGCCGTCGGCCTGCTGGATGGTCTCCACATATTTGCTCCACTTCTTGCCGATACCCGTCAGCTCGCTGCATGCGATAACGGTTCCCTCCGCGTCAATGACGCCGATGGTACGGTCGGTGGTCTCCTTGAATTGCAGCACTACATTCTGGAAAATTCTTCCGGACATAACAAGCCCTCCTGCTCTCTCTTCAAAGCGCCGCCGGACAGTTTGTGCAAACTGCCAAGGGGTTGCCAATATTATATCGTCAGAATCACGGTTTTGCAAGTCTTTTTTTATCTTTCTCACAAAAAATATCTGAAATCTTTTGGCGGTTTGTCGATATGATCACAAGCCGCATGCACTACGCAGGGCAAAAAGCTCCTCCGCCGTCAACAAACGGCACTGTCCCGCCGCCAGCTCCGGTTCCAGACGGAGCGGCCCCATGGACAGCCGCTTCAGATATTGCACCGGCTTTCCCCGGCTGGCCAGCATCCGCTTCACCTGATGGAATTTGCCCTCCCGCAGCGTCACGAGACATTCGCTGCCGCCCAGCGGCTCCAGTCCGGCCGGCAGGCATTGCAGGTCGTCGCCCAGCAGCAGCCCTCCGGCAAAGGCCGCCGCATCCTGTTCATCCGGCACGCCATCTACGCGGGCATAGTACACCTTGTCCACATGGTACTTAGGACTAAGCAGGCGGTGGGTCAGCTCACCGTCATCGGTCAGCAGCAGCAGGCCCTCCGTATCCTTGTCCAGCCGTCCCACCGGCACCAGATCACGGCGTCGCCACTCCTGCGGGATCAGATCCAACACGGTGGGCTGGCGCTTATCCTCGGTGGCCGTCAGCACTCCGGCTGGCTTATGCAGTAGTAGATAGATATGCCGCTCGCTGCCCAGCGTCACACCGTCCACGGTGATGACCGCCGTTTCAGCGTCCACCTTCATATCCGCCGCGGCAGGCACACCGTCTACCAGCACACGCCCCTGCCGCACCAGCGCCTTTACCTCCCGCCGGGAGGCCACGCCCCTGTTGGCGATCACCTTATCCAACCGTTCCATAGCCGCCTCCTTACATCTGATAGGCACAGTATAGCATATTTTCCGCCCCTTGGGAATAAGCATCTACAAAAGGAGTTGATGGAATGCGTGTCATCCATATCACACGGCGGCGCATGGCGCTGCTCTCTCTGGCGCTGGGCATGGTGATCGGCTCGACGCTGCTGCTGGCGGGCTGCTTCGGCGGCGAAAAGGAGCCGGAGATCATCACCGCCGCCACGCCGGAGGAGCGCGTGGCATTTCTGGAGGGACTGGGCTGGCAGGTGGAGCCGCAGCCCATCGAAACGCTGGATCTCCAGCTGCCGGAAACGCTGGAAAACGAGTGGGCGGACTATGCCAAGCTGCAAAAGGGGCAGAACCTGCCCTTTGCCGACTTTACCGGGCAGGCCGTAAAGCGGTATACCTACACCGTCACCAATTATCCGGATATCCCACAGGGCGTGCAGGCGAACCTGTACCTGTGGGGCGACCAGATCATCGGCGGCGACATTATCGCAACGGGACAGGGCGGTTTTCAATCCGATCTAGCGTTCCCGGAAGCATAAAAGCGCAAAAAAAGAAAGGCCTTGCGGCCTTTCTTTTTTATGCTTTGAAATTCGATTACTGCTCGATCTCGATGACGACGCCGGAACCGACGGTACGGCCGCCCTCACGGATAGCGAAACGCAGACCCTTCTCGATAGCGATGGGGGTGATCAGCTCGACCTTCATATCGACGTTATCGCCGGGCATGCACATCTCAGTGCCCTCGGGCAGGGTGATGATGCCGGTCACGTCGGTGGTACGGAAGTAGAACTGGGGACGATAGTTGTTGAAGAAGGGGGTGTGACGGCCGCCTTCATCCTTGGTCAGAACGTAGACCTGGCCCACGAACTTGGTCAGAGGATGGATGGAACCGGGCTTGGACAGAACCTGGCCGCGCTCGATCTCGGTCTTAGCAACACCACGCAGCAGGGCGCCGATGTTATCGCCGGCCTCAGCGTAGTCCAGCAGCTTGTGGAACATCTCGATACCGGTAACGACGGTCTCGCGCTTCTCATCGGACAGACCGACGATCTCGACCTTCTCGTTCAGGTTCAGCTTACCACGCTCCACACGGCCGGTAGCAACGGTACCACGGCCGGAGATGGTGAACACGTCCTCGACGGGCATCAGGAAGGGCATATCCTCCTTGCGGTCGGGGGTGGGGATCCAGCTGTCAACAGCGTCCATCAGCTCCTTGATGCAGGCATACTCGGGAGCGTTGGGATCGGTGGACTCGGAAACCAGAGCGTTCAGAGCGGAACCACGGATGATGGGGGTGTCGTCGCCAGGGAAGCCATAGAAGTCCAGCAGCTCGCGAACTTCCATCTCGACCAGCTCCAGCAGCTCCTCGTCGTCGACCTGATCGCACTTGTTCAGGAACACCAGCACGGAAGGAACGTTAACCTGACGGGCCAGCAGCAGGTGCTCACGAGTCTGAGCCATGGGGCCGTCGGAAGCAGCGATGACCAGGATAGCGCCGTCCATCTGGGCAGCACCGGTGATCATGTTCTTGATATAGTCGGCGTGGCCCGGGCAGTCGACGTGAGCGTAGTGACGCTTCTCGGTCTCGTACTCGACGTGAGCGGTGTTGATGGTGATACCACGCTCGCGCTCTTCGGGAGCCTTATCGATGGAAGAGTAGTCGGTGTACTCAGCCTTGCCCTGCAGGGCCAGATACTTGGTGATGGCAGCGGTCAGGGTGGTCTTACCATGGTCGATGTGGCCGATGGTACCGATGTTTACATGGGGCTTAGTTCTCTCAAATTTCTGCTTAGCCATTTGAAAAAATCCTCCTTAAACAGTTTGTATCATGTTTTTTAATTGATCTTGTCTTTGGTGCGGGACGCTGCAATGCGTTCAACATTGCCATTTTACCGTATTCGCGCGGGAAAATCAATCTCTATTTCAAGATTTAATAATTTTCCCGTCCGGTACGCTTGTTGATCAGCTTCTCCTGCAGGCTCTTGGGCAGCTCGATATAGTGGCTGGGCTCCATGGTGTACTGGCCACGGCCCTGGGTACGGGAGCGCAGATCGGTGGCGTAACCGAACATCTCGGCCAGCGGCACGAAAGCGTCGATCTGCTGTGCGCCGGAGCGCATCTCATAGCCCTGGATCTGGCCACGGCGGCTGTTCAGGTCGCCGATAACGTCGCCCATATACTCGTCGGGCACGATAACGCACACCTTCATGATGGGCTCCAGCAGCGTGGGATCGGCCTTGCGCATGGCCTCCTTGAAGGCCATGGAACCGGCGATCTTGAACGCCATTTCGGAGGAGTCCACCTCGTGATAGGAACCGTCGTACAGGGTGACCTTCACATCCACAACGGGATAACCGGCCACAGTACCGGACAGCATCGCGCCACGGATACCGGCGTCCACCGCAGGGATATACTCCTTGGGGATAGCGCCGCCCACGACCTTGTTCTCGAACTCGTAGCCCTTGCCGGACTCGTTGGGCTCCACACGAATCTTGACGTGACCGTACTGGCCCTTACCGCCGGTCTGACGGGAGTACTTGGTCTCCTGCTCCACGGCCTTGCGGATGGTCTCCTTATAGGCCACCTGAGGTGCGCCCACGTTGGCCTCCACCTTGAACTCGCGCAGCAGGCGATCCACAATGATCTCCAGATGCAACTCGCCCATACCGGCGATGATGGTCTGACCCGTCTCCTCGTCGGTGTAGGTACGGAAGGTGGGATCCTCCTCCGCCAGCTTCATCAGGGCGATGGTCATCTTCTCCTCACCGGCCTTGGTCTTGGGCTCGATGGCCACGCGGATCACGGGCTCA
>CAVBAZ010000046.1:0-2849 GCA_963593515.1 Bacteroidaceae bacterium | reverse complement strand
TGCCGCCCACGACGCGATAGGCTACGTCGGCCTCCAGCACGGCGTAGGCGTCGGCATAGGACTTCCAGCTGTCCGGCGTGTAGTCGCTCTCCTTCAGCTTGGCGGGGTCGTATTGCTTCAGCAGGGCTTCGGCCTCCGGCTTATTCTCCATATACCGGTTATAGGCGTATTCATAGCTGGACTTCTCTACCAGCTTGCTGGCGTCCGCCGCCGCGGCCAGCCTGTCCACCTCACCCTGCTTGGCGTCGGTGTTTTCATCCGTGGGTTTGCCATCTTTATACAGCTTGTCCAGCAGTGCCTGACCGTCCTTCACCGCCTTGGCGTAGACCTGCCATGTAGGGGTCGTATAGGTGTCGGCGTCGCCAACCGTAGTGTCGTGCAGCGCCTCATACAGCGCCGTGGCGTTCACCCGGCTGGTGGGGATCAGGTTGTCGATGGCGGCTTGCAGAGCGGTGACGGCAGAAGCAATTTCATCTTCTGTGGCCGCGTTATCAAGCCAAGATTGTGCCTTCTCTCGCGGACCATCGGTTGCTATAAACTCCGTCCAAAAACCATTTTCACAGAAAGTATTACCATTCCAGCGGTCGTCAATCTGATACCAGTTATTTGCATTTTCACCCGTTACAGTGGCCAGCAGAGCGGCAAGAGGTTTCTTTTGCTCTTCTGTCAATGTATTGCCGGTATCGTTTACCAAGCTCACTTGCACGAGTAGTACATCAAGAGGTGCACCTTCATAGTCGGAATTAGAAAAATAAATAATTTCTGACTTTACGTCCGTATGTGCTATGGCTGATGAATCCGAAACACTAATAAGTCCTTCAGAACTCATTCCTTCAACGGCATCCATTAGCGCAGCATCATCTTGAGCAGTTGACAGCGAAACAGAAGTCCCATTGATAATAGCTCCCCCTCCGAACAAGGAGTCAGACATAAAATATGCACTATTGCTGTGTGTTACCTCAATGCTTTCTGTGCCGAAGGGCACCTTTGCATAATATAGCGTAAAAGGTTCTTCAGCTCCTACAAAGTTAGCAGTTCCGATTACACTCGCTTGTATATCCCCCTTGGCCGTCCTTACAACAACGCTCGGATTATCAGCAAAGGCGCTGACCGGCAGCAGCGAGACCGCCATCACCAGCGCCATCAGGAATGATACGATTCGTTTTTTCATTCCGTGATCTTCCTTTCTTTTTCGTGATTTTTTCTCTATATAAAAGGCCGTGTGGCCTGGATTCATGAGGTGTGGCAGAACACCGTAGGGGCCGATGCCCTCATCGGCCCGTCGTTTATCGGAAACGCCGTCGTACACCGTGCGGGGCGATGTAGGCATCGCCCCCTACGAAAGGGTGCGTGGCTTGAGGTGCGGCAGGGAGAGTGGCAAACTCTCCCTGCCATATGGAAAAACACAACGGCGTAATGCTGTTCGGCTTGCGAAAACAGCCATGCTTTGCTTATAAGCAAAGCATAAAGGGCTAGCCCTTTATGAAAAATCTTCCATTTAACCGCCGCCTGCGGCAGCAAAAAAACGCACGGCCCAAATGACCGTGCGCTGCACTTCTCATTTCGGCTTCGGGAATGGCAAAACCAAACGGCCCGGTGCATAACGTATCTGACTTAGCCTGTCATAGCAGGCATCACAGCGACCTTCTCGCGGGGCCTCTCACCCCATTCCGCCGCCGGGTTCTCGCGTTTGCATTCGCATTTGATCTGTACTTGCTTCACGTTCACACCCCGGCACACCGTCCGAATGTTTAGTTGTCGTAATGTAGTGTATCACATCGAAACGGGAATTGCAAGGGGGAATCAGCTGCGGTCAAAATTGGCTGGCAGAATAGCGCACGGTGACAACAATGACGGTTCTATGCTCTTCATCAATGCGAAAAATGACCGTGTAATTCTTGACAAAAAGCTGTCGGTATCCCTTTCCTGCATATGCGCCTACCCTACGCTCCGCACAGCGGTGCGGCATGGATTCCAACGATAGAATCTCTTCCTCCAGTGTGTCGATGAGCTTTTCCGCCGTTCCCGGTTCCAGCAGGTTTCTGGCAATATAGGTATAGATATTGTCCAAATCCCGCAGGGCGCGGCTCATCAGCTTGACATGGTATTTATTATCCAAAATGCTTCCTCCTCAAAGAAGAAAGCGCAGTCCGGGCGTCATAAAGCTGACCGTCGGCGGCATACTCTGCCTCTGCTTCCGCGATTGCCTTGTCGGTCTCCAGCGTCCTGACCATTTCCTCATAGGCTTCAATGCTCATGACCACCAGATCACCGTATCCGTTTTTTGTGATGAACAGCGGCTCACGGCTGGCGTGGCAAACTTCCGAGATCTCCGTCGTGTTACGCAGGTCTGTAATGGGTCTGATTTGCGGCATGATATCGCCTCCTTTGCACACAATTATAGCATTATTATGCACAAATCGCAAGAGGGTTATGTGCGCTTTTGCGCTTTTTGTGATCCGATTTCCCCCACCCCTCCAAGTATATATTATATTGACGAAGGCCTCCGGGTAATTCCCGGGGGCCTATTTCTGTATTTTGGAGGAATTTCGTCATGACCATCCCTATTCGCACCTGCTCACACTGCGGCTGTACCGCCGAGAACCTGATCGAGTTCCATGACCGCCTGCTGTGCCCGGACTGTCTGGAGGAAATGACAGATGTCTGCGTCGACTGCGGCACCCGTTTCTGGAATCGGGAATGCCTGACCAACGACCACGGAGACCCGATTTGCCCCGACTGCTGTGACCGCAATTACACCCGCTGCACCCGCTGCGGCAGCCTTATTTCCCTAGATAGCTGCTGGTATCCTTACGACAATGACGATCCCTATTGCAGCGACTGCTGCT
>CAVBAZ010000045.1:0-12545 GCA_963593515.1 Bacteroidaceae bacterium | reverse complement strand
CTTCATGGGGATGGCGGGGGCTACCGCGTGGGTCGTGCCGCCCAGACGGATCATCTCGTCGATCATGTCCGGCCGCACCAGCGGGCGTGCCCCGTCGTGAATGGCGATCAGCTCTGCGCCGGGGTCACATTCCAGCGCCGCCGCCAGCACCGATTCCGTGCGAGACGCGCCGCCCTTGACCACCTTCACCTTTTTCCGGAGGCCGGAGCGGGCACACAGCGCGGCGACCTCCTCCATGTTCTCCTCGCTGGCGGCCACCACGATCTCGCTGACCAACTCCGCCTGATCGACGGCGCAGATGGTGCGCATCAGCACCGGTGCGCCGCCCAGACGGGCGAACATCTTATCCTGTCCGCCCATGCGGGTGCTGGAGCCGGCCGCCGCCACGATCATGCTGCACAGCGGCCGTGTCTTGTCCTGTATCTTCTGTACCGTATTCCAAAAGCCCATTTTGTCTCCTTACTCTGCCAGTACGCTGCGGCTCAGCAGCTGCTCCGCGCCGTCATAGCTGAGATCCTCCACCAGCATGACCTCGCTCAGTAATATCTGCTTGGCGCTGCGCAGCATCTTGCGCTCCACGGTGGAAAGTCCACGGCGCGCCTCGCGGCTCATCAGGCCCTTGATGACCCGTGCCACCTCACGCAGGTCGCCGCTCTTGATCCGCTCCATATTCTCCCGATAGCGGTGGTTCCAGTTCTCGGTCGTGTCCTCCTCCGTCTCGCGCAGGGAGGAGAGCATCTCGGCAAGCTGCTGGCGGCTGATGGGCTGCCGCAGGCCCACCGCGCTGCTGTTGCCTACCGGTATTTTCAACGTCAATCCGCTCAAAGGCGCAGTAAACACATAGTAACGCTCTGACACACCGCTCAAACGCTCCTCGGTGATCTCCGCGATCACGCCCGCGCCATGCATGGGATGCACCACTTTTTCACCAACCGTATACATGCCGAACCTCCTTCTTACCATCGATTAACAAACTGCTGATATCATCTTCCTTAACATTTGATGTTTTTATTATAGCCGCTTTTTTCGCATCTTGCAAGAAAAGAAACACAATTTTATTGTTTTCGGTCAGCAGAAGCAAAAAGAGGTCTCATAAAATTCGTTTCCTCCCACAAACGCCAAGGAGCACCGTTCTTTAGAACGGTGCTCCTTGACCTTGTATTACTCTTCCTGTTGGAAGTGTTGTCGGGGTTCAGCGCTTGCTGCTGCCGCGCCAGATCTTCTGCTTCTGGGCAGCCTGGATCAGCTCTTCGCGGAAATCGGGGTGGGCAATGGAGATCAGCGCCTCGGCGCGCTCCCAGGAGGACAGGCCCTTCAGGTTCACGCAGCCGTATTCGGTGACCACATACATGGTGTTCACACGGGTATCGGTAACGATGCTGCCCTCGGCCAGCGTGGGACGGATGCGGGAGGCCAGTGTGCCGTCCTTCTTCTTGAAGGTGGAGGACAGGCAGATGAAGCTCTTGCCGCCGTTGGACAGGTACGCGCCCAGCACAAAGTCCTGCTGGCCGCCTGCACCGGAGATATGGCGGATGCCGGAGGTCTCGCTGCTGACCTGACCGTACAGGTCGATGTCCACCGCGTTGTTGATGGACATGAAGTTATCGATGGCCGCGATGGTGCGGATATCGTTCACATAGCTGACAGGCGCGGCCATGCACATGCGGTTGTCGTCCAGGAAGTCATAGACGCGCTGGCTGCCGGCGGCGAAGGAATAGGTCTGACGGCCATGGTCGATGCTCTTGTTGGCGCCGCTGATCTTGCCGCACAGGGACAGGTCCACAAAGGCCTCCACATACATCTCGGTATGGACGCTCATATCCCGCAGATCGGACTCGCACAGCAGCATACCCACGGCATTGGGCATACCGCCGATACCCAGCTGGAGACACGCACCGTTGGGGATGCGCTCCACCACCTGCTTGGCCACGGCCTTGTCGATCTCCGTGGGAGGTGCGGACAGCAGCTGGCCCATAGGGTCGTTGCGGCCTTCCACGATCATGTCCACGTCGGTGATATGTACGCTCTCGCCGAAGCCGCCCAGACAGCGGGGCATATTCTGGTTGACCTCGACGATCAGGATCTTCGCCGTGTCGCAGATGGCTTTCATATGGGAGGCGGAAACGCCGAAGTTGAAGTAGCCGTGCTTATCCATGGGGCCAACCTGGATCATGGCCACATCCGGCGGATTGATATGATCGTAATAGTAGCGGGGCAGCTCGGAATAGCGCATAGGCTCATAGAAGCAGGCGCCCGTCTCGATATGCTTGCGCTCGAAGCCGCCGGTGTGGTGGGAGTTATAGATAATGTGCTTGGCAGGCTCCTCGATATCGAAGATGGCGGGCTTCCACAGGGCGATGCCGCCGCGGACCTTCACATCCTCCAGCTCCGGGGCGCGGCGAGCCAGCGCTTCATCCAGAACATGGGGATGGGTATTGCAGAAGCCATAGTCTACCCAATCGCCGGACTTGATCACTTTAACGGCTTCATCTGCCGTGGTCAGCTTGGATCGATACATATCCAGAAATTCTTCGTATGCCATTTTTATATGCCTCCTGTTTTCTTTCTTTTCTATCCCGGTTTTCCTCTCTGATTTAATACTTTACTACTTCGTTAAAAAAATATCAACCTGTTTCGTTAAAAAAATATCAAATTCAGCGCCTTGCCCAAATCGAGATTGTCAAAACTGTAACAATTTGACAAATTTTATTCCAGATATTCCTTCTTCTCCCACTTTTTCTTTTTGATAAACACAGTTTCGCAAAAAGAGAAAGCAGCCGCCACAGGCAACTGCTTCCTTTTCTGTTCAGTTTTGCCACACAAGCCCCGGTCTTGGGACAACCATTCCATCCTCGTTCAGGATCGCGTCCGCCCATACCGGCGAGAAGCTGTTATCTCCTCGGCCCAGCTGCGTGGTGATGCTATTGCTCACATAGGCGGCGTATTGCAGGCCGTCCTTTCCGAACACGCTCACCAGCAGATTACGGTCATTGGCATAGCCGGCCATGGCCAAGTACCGCCCGTTATAAGCCATGGCATAATCAGCATCCGCCGTGGAGATCGAGCTGATACTATCATAGGACTCCATTCCTATCTGGTCACGCTCATCGTGGTACAGGAAATAATAGCCATTCTGCGCGGGATCATCGGTGGCGATAAAAGTACAGCTTGGCGCGTCGCAGACAAATTCGCCTTCGTATCCTTCCCTGTCCGGCGTCAGCAGTGCCACACGGGAGCTGCTCATCAGCAGCGCCAGAAAGCCATCGCCCTGCCGCATGTAGACCGTGGAGTACTCCCGGTAGTCCGCGGTCAGGGTAAAGCCCTGTTCGCCCTCTATCGGCTCAATGCGGTAGGGCCTATCCTCTTCCACGGAACCGAGATCGTCAATATCGCCGATCCAGTCGGCCATGTCATCTTGATAGTACGACGTAATAGCGCTCTCATGCTCCTCCGCCGCGTCAATGTCCAGCCGCTGCACCAGATGATAGTCGTTGCTGTCCAGCACATGCAGCACGAAGCGGCCATCCTCCACTGTCAACAGCAGGATATATTTGCCGTCGATGCTCTGCTCCAACAGCGCCACACGCTGCGTCTCAATATCCAGCTGATATACCAGACGGCTTTCCTCCGTCGCGGGCAGATAGCTCGTATAGTAGCCGCCGGCATATTCCTTCTGCACCTTACGGACGGGCATATCCCACAATCCAAAGCCCTCCGGCGCCCAATCCGGCTGAGGCTGCACATCCGCTGGGAAGCCCGCCGTCACCAGTATATGGTCGCCGCTGTTGACGCAATAGGGCGTGAAGCGGTTCTGCATATAGGAGCCTCTGATCCCTACGGAATCCACCCTGGCCGCGCCGTCGCTGTCCCAGCCAATGTAGACGGACAGCTCCGCAAAGTCGTACTTCCCCACCGGGATACGCAGCTTATCGAAGGCCAGCTCCGCCGAATAATCCGCGGAAAGGCAACCTGCGCCCCAGCTGCCTGCCAGATACATGGGGTAGGTATCGTAATAGTCGATGGGATCGATGCGGCGGCTCGCATAGGCGCGGCGGCTCGTATCGCTGCGCTTCGCCTCCGCCCACAGCTCCTTCACGATGGGATCGTCCATATTTTCGCCGTCCACCGCGCTGCACGTCAGCCGCGTTTTGTTGGTCTCACCGTCCTGCTCCCGATAATAGGTCTGCTGCTGCATATTGCGGTACGTTACATAGAAATCCGTGTCGCTTTCGCCGGTGGCCGGAGCATAGTCGGTGTACCACAGCAGATTGCGGCCCAGCATGATGCGGTGATCCACCAGCAGGCCCTCGGCAGCGCTGGCGTCTCCGGTAGAGCTCACCACCTGCATCTCGACGGAGGTGGCCTTACGCGCCGTATGGATGTTCAGTGCCGTGATGACGCCCACCGCCAGCACCAGCGCCAGCGCGGCGATCAGGATACGTCGTTTCATGTCACCCCTCCTCGCCGGTCAGGTCGCTGAGTGCGCGGCTGACCCGGTCGTTCCGATAGTGATACGTCTCCTTCACATAGGTCATCAGATCCTTGCCCTGCTCCTCCAGCTCCTCCACGGTGCAGTCGCCCACCAGCTCGCCCTTGTTCAGCAGCACCGCGCGGGAGATGAAGTCCTTAACCTCCTCCAGCAGATGGGTGGACAGCAGCACCGTCTCATGCTCCTCCAGAATCCCCAGCAACACCTTATAGAAGTCCTCCCGGTTGAACACATCGTTTCCGGCAAAGGGCTCATCCATCAGGATATAGTCCGCGCCCTGCGACAGGGCCATGACCACCTCGAACTGGTTCTTCATACCGGCAGAGAAGGCCCGCAGCGGCTTATCCATGGGCAGCTCGAAGAACTTCATCAGCGCCTGAAAGCGTTTTTCGTTGAACCGGGGGAAATGGGCCTGATAGAAGTCGCGGTGGCCCTTGGGGGACAGGGCCGGGAAAAAGGAGTGCTCGCAGGTGGCGAAGCTGAGCCGCTCGATGTTCTTCACGGTGATGGGTTCACCGTCCAGCGTGACAGTACCCTCATGGGGCAGCAGGCCCAGAATACACTTCAAAAGTGTGGTCTTACCCGCGCCATTCTCGCCGAACAGGCCTATGATCTGTCCCTGCGGCAGCGTAAGGGAAACATCCTTTACAGCCTGTGTCTTTCCATACTTTTTGCTGATATTCTTCAATTCGATCATCTGACACCCCTCCTTATGGCAGCTGTTTTGAATACGGCGAAGCCGCGATATCGTTCATCGCCTGCTGAATGTTCTCCGGCGTGGGCAGGCACTGCGCCGGTGTAACGAAGCGCCACACCAGCCACGACAATACCAGCATCACCACGCCCAGAAGCAGCAGCAGACCCATGACCCGCAGCGGAACGCTCCAGATCTGGCGGCGCAGAAGGCTGCGTCCATCCGGCAGTCGGCGCATGAGATAGATGCTGCGGCTGCCCTGATAGTAGGAGCTGTACAGCAGCGCCGTGGAGGCCAGCGTCAGCAGCAGCGCGCCGCCGGTCACATAGACCGTAAGCATGGCGTACCAGCCGAACCGCGGCATGATCGCCCCCGGCATAATGCGCTGGTACTTGGTGCCCCAATCCCAGAACAGATTCCGGTAATCCTCCGTGTAGATGCACAAAAACAGGATACTGCACAGCAACGCTGTAATGGTCAGCAGCGCGATGATCCAGCCCTTTACCTGCGCCGCGTCCATGTTGGGCGGCAGCAGGCGGGAAAGCTTCTGTTCAGGCCGCATCATCGTCACCTCCCATCAGTATGCAGAGCGCAGCGCCCGCCACGCCCAGCAGAAGCAGCATCAGCAGGAAATTCGTGTTATCCCCAAGGCCTCCGAAGAAGCTGCCGATGGTGCCGCCCAGCGCCAGCAGTACCAACGGGCTGAAGCTCCCATGCCGCTGGCGATAGGAAAACAGCACCGTGGTAAAGGCCACCGCCAGCACGGAGGAAACGCTCAGGCCCCACATCGCCGCATCCTGCAGCGGGATCAGATGGTGCAGGAACGTATCCGTGTAGCACAGCAGCATCATGGTCTGAGGGCCGGACTCCAAGCCGTACCCGTCCGGCACCTTCACCTGTTGGCAATGCAGCAGCATCACGCCGTACAGCGTCAGCGCCAGCACCGCCCAAAAGAACAGCAGCAGCGCCGCGTGATACCCTGCCCACAGCATGCAGGCGGTTTTTTCCCGCACCCGCAGCCGCCGCACCGTGTAGCCCGCCTTGACGCCGTAGCCGCAGCCGGTCAGGCACATGACCGCCACGATGGCCGTGAAGCCCACGGCACATACCACCGGTGCGCGGCTGGTCCCGATCACACCATCCAGATAGGGCTCGATGTACGTATACGGCATCCGGTTGCCATCGGAATCCACATAATAATTGTTTGCCTCCTGCCCCACGGGATAGTAGTACACCAGAACGCCCGCCAGCAGCGCCGTCACCAGTGTAATCAGCAGTATTTTATAGAGATTTGACCGGGCGTACAGCCCGACTGTGGAAAGATACCGGTTCATTCGCTCTCCTCCTCATACAGCTTTCCGATTAGCGACATGGCCTCCGCCGCCGTCAGGCCCATGCGCTTCATATCCCGCACCATGCCCCGCAGCTGGTTCTCCGTCAGCTCCCGCCGCAGCGCCTGCCGCTGCTGCTCCGTGGCGCGGACATAGCTTTTCGCACCGGCGTGGGACTGCACCAGCCCTTCCTCCTCCAGCAGGCGGTACGCCTTCTGGATGGTGTTGGGGTTCACTGTCAGCAGCGCCGACAGCGCCCGGCGGGAGGGCATCTCCTCCCCGTCGGCAATGGTACCGGCGGCCAGTCCCTGCTTGATGTAGCGCATGATCTGCAAATAGATGGGCTGTCCCTCCGTCTGGACAAAGCCCCCGAAATCGATCACAGCTCCCGCCTCCTTTCTTTAACTGTACTATTCGTATAACACAGTTCTTAGCTGTATTATATGCATAGTACAGTTCGTTTGTCAAGCTTTATTACACGGAATTTTACTTAGATTTTACAAAACAGCACCAGCGGATTTGACATTGCCCTGCTATTCTGATACTGGACGTAAAAGGAATGTCATAAAATGAGGAGAGTTACATGGATATTTTTAAGGTACTGACCATGATCGGCGGCCTGTGCCTGTTCCTGTTCGGCATGAACCTGATGGGACAGGCGTTGGAGCGCCGTGCCGGCGGCAAGCTGCGGACGCTGCTGGACAAAATGACAAGCAATGTATTCGCCGGTTTCCTGACGGGGCTCGGCATCACCGCCATCATCCAGAGCTCGTCGGCTACCACCGTCATGGTGGTGGGCTTCGTCAACTCCGGACTGATGACGCTGCGGCAGGCCATCAACGTCATCATGGGCGCCAACGTGGGCACCACCGTCACCGCGTGGCTGCTGAGTCTGGCGGGCATCGACAGCGGCAACGTGTGGATCAAGCTGCTGAAGCCCACCTCCTTCACTCCGGTGCTGGCGCTGATCGGCATTATTTTCTATATGTTCTGCAAGGACACCAAAAAGAAGGACACCGGCATGATCCTGCTGGGCTTCGCCACGCTGATGTTCGGCATGGACACCATGAGCGGCGCGGTGGCGGGCCTGAAGGATGTTCCCGGCTTCGCTGAGCTGTTCATCATGTTCAAGAACCCCATTCTCGGCGTACTGGTGGGCGCGGTGCTGACAGGCATCATCCAGTCCAGCTCCGCCTCCGTGGGTATCCTGCAGGCGCTGGCCCTGACCGGACAGGTCAGCTATGCCGCCGCCATCCCCATCATCATGGGCCAGAACATCGGCACCACCGTTACGGCGCTGCTGTCCTCCGTGGGCACCAACAAGAACGCCAAGCGCGCCGCCGTGGTGCACCTGATGTTCAACGTCATCGGCGTGGTGGTGCTACTGACGGTGTTCTGCATCGTCAAGGCCATTTTCGCCCCGGCCATTCTCAACGAATCCGCCACCATGTACGGCATCGCCATCGCCCACTCTCTGTTCAACATCCTGTGTACCGCCATGCTGCTGCCCTGCGGCGACCTGCTGGAAAAGCTGGCCATCCGACTGGTGCCGGATGCGGCGCAGGAGGAGCAGGCCGTGGAGCTGGACGAGCGTCTGCTGGCCACCCCCTCTCTGGCTCTGCAGCAGTGCCGCGCCGTGGCCGGTGATATGGCGGTATGCGCCGTGCGGGCACTGGAAAACGCCCTGACCGCTTTCGACCACTACACCCCGGAGCTGGCGGCCAACATCCGCAAGGACGAGGATCGCTGCGACCACTATGAGGATGTGATCGGCACCTATCTGGTGAAGCTCAGTGCCCAGAAGATGGGCGGCAGCGAAAGCGAGGAGGCCACCGAGCTTCTGAAAACCATCGGTGACTGGGAGCGTATCTCCGACCACGCTGTGAACGTGCTGGAATCGGCGGAGGAGCTGCGGGAGAAGGAGCTGGCCTTCAGCGGCACCGCTCAGGCGGAGCTGAACACGCTGTGCAACGCCATCTGCGAGATCCTGACGCTGGCGCAGAACGCTTTTGCCCAGCAGGACGTGGCCGCTGCATTGAAGGTGGAGCCGCTGGAGCAGGTCATCGACGCGCTGAAGGAGGAAATGCGTACCCGTCACATCCTGCGGATGCAGCAGGGCCAGTGCAGCATCGAAGCCGGCTTCGTCTGGTCCGACCTGCTGACGGATCTGGAGCGCACCTCCGACCACTGTTCCAATATCGCCGGGTGCGTCATCGACGCCGCCCAGCATAACCTGAATCTGCACGAAACGCTCCACGCCATCCGCCGAAGCGACGAGAGCTTCCAGCGCCGCTTCCGCTCCTATCTGGAAGCCTATCAATTGCCAACTCTCCCCTCTATGTAACGTGAAACGCCCTGCCGCCGAAAGGCGCAGGGCGTTTCACGTTATTCTTATAAAAATCCTCTGATATCCACCGCCAGCCGCTCCTCCAGCGCGATGAGCCGCTTGGTGATGTCCTTGGAGGTCTCGTCCGCCGCCTTGTACTGGTTCAGGTACTGGCTCAGGGACTTGACGCCCATGTTGCAGCCATCGGTCATCAGGTCGGCGATAGTCTCGTCAGAATCGTCCATCCCCAGCTTCATGCCGGTTTTCATATGAGACATACTCTTGGCGATGGGGTTGGGGTCCTTTCCGTCGTCTCCGTATTGGTCCAGCAGCGTCTGAATCTCCGCTTTCAGCTTGTCGTGCTCGTCCTTACAGTCCGTCAGCAGGCGGCGGAAGCGCTTGTCCGCCACCCGATCCACCACGTCGCTGATGGCTGAAACACCCATTTTGATGCCTGCGTCACACTCCCGCAGCAGCCGGATGGTATCCGGTTCCACCATTGGTCATCCACTCCTTTGTTTCAGATGGCCTTAGTGTGTCCGGATGGCGGCATTTTACACGCATTACACGCATTTCTGCGCTGTGAACACAGCGGCAATGCCCAAGATCACACTGGCTGCCACATACAGCACGCCGAGCCCGGTCTTGCCGCTTTGAAAAAGCTGCACCGTTTCCAAGGAAAAGGTGGAAAACGTGGTAAAGCCGCCGCAGAAGCCCACCTTCAAAAACAGCACCAGCCGTGGATCAAAGCCGCTGTGCTTCCCCACCGCCGCCACGATCAGCCCGATGCAGAAGGCGCCGACCACGTTGATGCCAAGCGTAATTACCGGAAATCCGTTGGTTTTTACCGGTAATAGCCCCAGCAGATACCGGCTCACCGAGCCCACCGCGCCGCCCAGCGCCACAAAGAGACAGTTCAGCAATGTTTTCATGACGTTCACCTCCGCCCCAGCATACCAGACGGCGGCGGGTCAGTCAAGCACGATTGCTTGCGCCGCACGCGCCAGCTGTTGCCGCACCTGAGCCGGCAGTTCGGAGAGCCGCAGCACCAGCGCGGCGGTCATATCGCGCTCCCGCTCCTCCTCCGGCTGCGCGTCAGCGGGGTATCTTGCCAGCAGCGCCGCCAGCAGCTCCGGCGGGAACTGGCGGAACAGGTGCAGTAGCTCGTCCCGCGTCCAGTCGCCATCGTGCAGCACCTCCAGCATATCGCCAAAGGCGCTGACCCGGCTCATCACCAGCGCCGCCTTTTCCTCCGGGCCGCCGCACCGCGTCAGTTCCCGCAGCAGCGCGGCGTAGGCGCTGTCTTCCATCCGCTGGCCGTAGCTCAGCCGGATCACCGGCTGCACCTCCGGATTAACTGGTACAGGCACAACTGCTTCCAATGTGCCAAGTGCCATAGCCCGCGTCAACGATGCCGCCAGCTCGGGGATACTCCGCCGCAGGTACTCCGCCGCACCGGAGGGACACTCCAGCCGCCGCACCAGTGCTTCGCAGGCGTCCGCCAGCAGTCCGGAGACCTCCGTACAACTGGAAAGCCGTTCCGCCAGCGCACCATGGTCGCAGGAAAGCGTCTCCGGCGGCTGGCTGGTCACGACGCAGCACAAGGCCGTCAGCGCCACCGGCTCAAAGAGGTTGACGGGCAGCTGGGCATAGTTCACGTCCACGCCGCACAGCAGCGGATGCACCGTCTCCGGCGCAAAGCACCGCAGAAAGCGGTTCTCATGATCCAGCTGCTGCAAATATGCCTCGATAAATTCAATGCCCGTCAGACGGGGCCGCTCCATAAACGTGGGATAGTCCGCCGTAATGTGTGTCTCCTGCGGAAACAGCGCCGGACGGTATAGCTTGAAAAAGCCGTCGATGCCCTCCACCGCCGTGGCGTGGTAGAATACGTTGGGGGTGGCAAACAGCTCCCGCTTCAACCGGCGATGCAGCAGCCGCGCCGTGTGCAGCTTCCGCTGGATGCGCCGCTGCCCCGCCCCAAAGAGGGCGGCAAGCGGCTCCTGCCGCAGCATATCCAACGCCGCTTCCGGCGTGGGACATACCTTCAGTGCTACGCCGACGGTGTAGTAGACGCCCGCCAGCAGCTCCTGTGCCTTCTCCACCCGGATAGAGCTGCTGGCGCCGCCGTTATACCGCTCCGACTGGAGGGCCAGCAGCGACAGGCTGTCCATCTGGAACCGCTCCATCTCCGCCTGCGGCAGCAGGCCGCAGCGCCGCGCCTCCGTCAGCAACGAGACAAGATACTCTCCCTGCCGCAGCGCGGACGGGTCTATGGCGTGGATGTTCGTCAATTCGTTCATGCGTTCTCCCCTGCCTGCGGCATATGAGCCGCCCGGCATTCGTTCAGCTTTCTCGCCAGCGCGGGAAGAACGCTGCCGGACAGCAGCTCCAGTGAGCCGCGGCACTCCCCGTCAAAGGCCCGCTTCATATAGCCGATCAGCGCGTCGTCGCCTACCACGTCATAAGTCTCGTTTTTGAAGCCGTAAAACAGCTCGATCAGCTCATGCAGCGTCTCCTCGTAGTTCTCCTTCGTCACATACGGCGAATCACAGAAGGCCGCCGCCAGCTTCGGCGCGATGCCGTTTCCCAGTTCAATGCGTCCCGTTTTTCGTAAAGTCTCCGTCTGCGTCTGGGCCAGTGCCAGCGCCTGCTGCGGCGTCAGCCGCAGGCCGTGGGCGGAGGTCTCTGCGTTACGTTCCAGCAATGCATCTGCCTGTTTTTTCTGCAATAAACCGGCGCTGTCCGCCAAAAACGGCATCATATCAAAGGTGTTTTCCGTCATACTTCTCCCTCCGCTGCGCAAAAATGGAGCTGTATTATACAGCGCAGTCCAGCCTATGTCAATGATTTTTGATAAATAATAGCTGCATATCCAAAAATCTTTTCAGGCTCCGGCAAAATGAAATCAGCCAATAATAGCGGCAACTCTGATTTTGAAAATAACGCAAGGAGGACATATCCCGCTCTTCGGGACATATCCTCCTTGCGTTATTTTTATGTCGAGTCTCAGATGTGGAAGTCAACAATGTGATTGGATTCAAGCCATTGTCAACCCTTCTCGCTTTCCAGCTCGTAGTGGTGGGTATTGCGTTTATACATATAGCGGTAATCTTTCTTCATGATGTTGCGGATAAACGGCACCAGCAGTACAGAGTCGGCAGCCATCCATGCAAAAGGATCTGCAGCGCACAGGGCATAGAACGCCAGCGGTGCGGCCTCGGCACTGACCGGCCCTCCGGCAAACAGCGGCGGCAGCAGCAGACACACCGTGACGCGGGCCACCAGCTCCGCCGCGCCCGCGCCCAGCACGAACTGTGACTTTCCGATGCCCTGCACACAGTTGCGTACCACGAAGATAAAGCCCAGAAACAGATACATGCTGAAATCCACATACAGGAAGGTATTACCATAACGGACGGTCTCCTCTGTCACCTTGTCGGCACTGAGAAACACATGGAGATAGAAGCCGTCCCGCATTACCAGCAGTCCGGCAGCCACGGCGACCGCCGCGATCAGTGCCGTCATGACCAGTACCTGAAGGGTACCCTTCTTGATGCGCTCCGGCTTGCCCGCGCCCAGATTCTGTGCGGTGAAGCTGGTCATGGCCGCGCCCAGTCCGTTCATGGGGGTAGCCGCCAGATTGGACAGCTTGTTGGCCGCGCCGAAGCCGTTCTGCGCGGCGCTGGAGACCATCTGGCCGCC
>CAVBAZ010000044.1:0-10380 GCA_963593515.1 Bacteroidaceae bacterium | reverse complement strand
AATCCTCCTTATAATGCCACCAAGAAATGTTGCGATCCGGATTACACAAAGAATTGGGATGCAAGGAAAAAGGAAGACCCCTCCAAAGGTTTGCATTTTGTAGAGTGGGTAGCTCGCCATGTCCCGTCCACCTGCAAGATGGCAGTATTACTCCCTATGCAAGCTGCCATTGGTAATAGTGGCGATGTGAAAAAATTCAAAAAGAAAATGTTGGACAACTATACTCTTGATGCAGTATTTTCGCTTCCTACAGAAATGTTCTACCCCGGAGCGGCAGCGGTTGCTTGCTGTATGATTTTTGATCTTTCTCAAAAACATGAAAAAGCCGATAAAGATACATTCTTTGGCTATTTCAAGGATGATAAGTTTATTAAGAGAAAAGGGCTTGGGCGTATTGAACGTACCGATGCGGATGGAAACAGTTTGTGGGCAAAAACAAAAGAACAATGGTTGTCTCTCTACAAAAATCGAAGAGAGGTTCCTGGCCTTTCGGTAATGCATAGAGTGTCTTGGAAAGACGAATGGCTTGCAGAGGCATATATGGAGACAGATTATAGCACTTTGGCAGAAAATGATTTTCAAAAAGTGTTAAATGATTATTTGTCATATTTAGTTAAAGAGGGAAATGTATATGAGACTTAATACTTCTCTATGGGAAAAGTTCAATATATCGGACTTGTTCGATGTTGAAGCAGGTATATACTATTATCAGGATGACTATTCTGATGGTGATACGCCATACTGTTCTGCATCAGCCGAAAACAACGGGATTAGTAAAAAAATCGATCTTCCTCCTGATTTTTCTGGGAACAAAATAATTACTGGTAAAGTTGGTTGCACAACATTTTATCAACCGAATCCATTCTGTGCAACAAGTGATGTAAATGTATTGTCACCGAGATTTATAATGTCACCGGAGATAGGTATTTTTATTACGACGGTCATCAATAAAAACGAAAATTATAGATGGAATTACGGAAGACAATGCCGTGTTGGTAACACAAAAAAGATTTCAATTAAGCTACCAATTGTAAGAGATGATGATGGTAATGCAATAATTGATGAACTATGCAAATATTCATCTAAAGGATACATTCCTGATTTTTTATATATGGAAGAATATATAAAATCTTTGCATCATAAACCGATAACAACAAAGATTAAGGAAGAAAGCAAAGACCCCTTGCCAACAAATGATTGGAAAACTTTTTTATTGAACAATTTGTTTTATGTTGGTATGGGTAATGGCATTGATGCGGTTTTAACCACAAATGACAACCCTAAATACAACTATGTTTCCCGTGATAGCAACGGCAATGGTGTTGTCGGATTTGTAGATGAAATCGAAGGAGAAGAACCTTTTCCTGCAGGAGCAATGTCACTAGCTTTAGGTGGTAGCTTCTTAGGGTCATGCTTTATTCAAAAGCAACCATTTTATACTGCACAAAATGTAGCTGTATTACAGGAGAAAGTCCCTTTGTCAGATCACACTAAACTATTCATTGCCACCCTCATTCGAAATGAATGCAAGATCAAGTATCAAGCGTTTGGACGTGAATTGAACGCCCATTTTAGAAAAGACTTTACTATAAAACTTCCAGTTAAACACAATGCTGATGGTGTTGTGCTTGATGAAACACGCGAATTTTCTGATGATGGCTATATTCCCGATTGGGATTGGATGGACAGTTATATGAAATCTTTGCCCTATAGCGATAAAATATAGATAAGAAGGAGGATAACTATGAAACTATCAAAAATTAAAACAAACAATTACAGATTGCTTATTGAAGCAGAATTGGATGTTGATGAAAAAACAATACTTAAGGTAACTGTTTAACTTGTCGCTTATCAGCAAATAGATGTATAACACCCTTCGATTTTGCTTGATGTGTCGTAAGTGTCGCTGTCCCCATACGCCGATTGGCTGTTGTTCTTCAGCGGGTAATGCAAGGTCGGGCAGATAATAGTCTCCCTGCAAGGTGTAACTGATACCTGTTTTTTCGTCTGCAAAATGCTGTTTCATAATGATTTCCCACCTTTCAATATTGTTATTTCTTGAGCGTTTCCCACGCTCTTGGGTGTTTGATTTAGGTGCAGAAATCGGCCTGTATTCGATGTTCTTTTCCTGCTTTTTGAAGCGTTCGAGAATGCCGTTTATAAATTCCTTGACGGCTTTTGGTGCAGCTTTTAACGCTTCAAGATATGATTTGCATTTTTCTGTCAATTCTGACAGCGCTGCTTTGAGCCGTGAAATTTCCGATTTTAACGTCCATACTTGGTCCGATAAATATCGGTTTTCATTACGCAACTTTCGTACATCAGACTCCGCAGCATAGCGTCGCCAATCGCAGTATCAGCGTTGTTTTGCTTTCGCCACGGTCACCGTGAATAATGGTCAGTTTTCCAAATGGGACATAGGGATACCATAGCCATTCCACTTCTTCGACGGCAACTTCATCCGTACTGATGATTTTTAATTCCGCCCTAGGTGTTACCTCATTTCAATTTTTCTCACAGAAAACTGCGCGTGAAATTAAAAATTGCTGTTGCAACAAGAAAAAATATATGCTATAACATCAGCGTATCACTTCTATATTATCCACCTCAATAAAAAATGATAACAAGGGCATTTTAACACAGGATAATACAGATAAATCGTAAAATCAAAACAGTGTGCCTAATAAAAAGCAAAAACACATAAGCCAAACTGTTTAGTCCTCGTGGAGTGGGAATAACACCAAACGACAGCGGGCCGTCCGACGATTGCCGGACGGCTCGTTTCTTATGTGGTTTTCTCCATGCAGAAGGAGAAGGTATACGATGCGTTCTGGTCGTCTATGGGCCAGAGATACTTTGCGCCCTGCGGATCGTAACCGGAATAGGCCACGCTGCAGGTGAGGGTAACACCGTTTTCCGTAAAGGAAAAGCTCTCGTAGGGATGGGCCTGAATTTCCGACAGAATAGTGTCGCGGGTGTTCAGATAGCCGAAGAAACCCTCCTGCACGCCGGCGTAGGAGAAGGCGGACAGGATCATCTGATCCTGAAAGTTGGGCGGCCAGTACTCCGGCTCATGGGAAGCGTATTGAAACGCGACCCGTGTGACGACGCCGTCGGTCTCCGTGATGGTGAAGTCTGGCGGGGCAGCCTGCCCACCGATATTTATGGAGTAGGTGTCCTGTGCGCTGCGCCATGTGCCGTCGATGTCCAGCGTGCCCTCATAGCTGATGTTCTGGAAGGTGGCAAGACGGTTGAAGTTGTCGCAGAACTCCGCCGTGGTAATGTCGCCGCGGTGGCGAGGCATCTCTGCGAAGATAAGGGACAGCATCACCGCGCCGAATATGACGGCGACGTAGGCGCAGGCCAGCACCGGCGCGCGCCATCGCCTTTGCGGCCGCAGGGACAAGACGGACGCATCCTCCCAGGGAAGGCCGGAGCCTTCCTCGCAAGCCTTATAGCTTTTCCATAGCCGGTATAGCCGATAGAAGGGGATGATGCCAAAGCCCATGCCGTACCACATTGCCGACAGCGTGCGGGAAAGTCCGGCGGAGTAGGTCAGGCGGCCGCCGTCGCTGTCTGTGACGGACAGGCCCATCACCCATTTGCCGGGCGTGGTGCCCCAGAGGTGCAGCAGCAGCGGCTCAAGGAACAGCATCATCAGCAGCGACATGAAGGTATTCAGCAGGCCATAGCCGCTGCGGCCGCTGGGATTGACGTTGCAGATCAGAAGAAATGCGAGCCACAGCGCGGTATACAGAAGATCGTCCAGCACACGGGCGAAAAGCCGCCGCCACGGCGACCGGACAGCGGGGATCACGTCGGCGGACAGGACGGTTTCCTCCACGCTGCGATCCAGCGCGTCCAGATATTTCTGGGCGTCCAGCGTCTGATAGGTGACGCCGTCCGTCCGCATCTCCCGGCACACCTTCTCCGAGCGGTCGATATCCTGCCGCTCGGCGTTCAGCGCGGCGATATGGCGATCCAGCGTGTGGAGCAGATCGTCGGTGTCGTTGTGCAGCGCCTTGATCTCCTCCAGCGGGATACGAAGGCTCCGCAGCAGCTTGATGCGCTTGAGCACCTCCAGATCGTGGTCGGAATAATCCCGGTAGCCGTTGGCGCTCCGCGCTGGAGTCAGCAGCCCTTCGGACTCATAAAACCGGATGTTGGCGCGTGTCATGCCGGAACGGGTTTCGATGTCTTTGATGGTCATGGCCCCACCTCCTACGGTAATAGTAAGCTATAAAGCCGCTTTACAGTCAAGCACTTTTTTGAAAAAAGTGAAAATCCGGACGCGGAAAGAATTTTTCTTTACTTGCGGGACGCCGAAAGGTATACTGATGAAAAACACTTTTACGGGGGGAGGGGACAGAGATGGAGCTGATCTGCTTGGGTGACAGCATTACCTATGGCTATGGCGTGCGTTCCGCGCAGCGATGGACGACACTGGTGGGACAGGCGCTGGCGTGTCCGGTGGTGAATCTGGGCGTGTCCGGCGACACCACCGGAGGAATGCTGGCGCGGCTGAATACGGAGGTCATCCCGCGGCTGCGGCAGCAGCCCCTTGGGATGCGATCGACGGTGCTGCTGATGGGCGGCGTCAACGATATCTTTTATTCCGGCGTCGATACCGGCGCGCGGGCCAATATGGGCGCCATGGTGCAGCAGGTGCTGACGGCGGGAGGGCGCTGCGTAGTGCTCTCGCCGCTGGCAGTGTCCTTTTCGACGGTGACGCCAGAGTGGCAGGAGGTGATGCGGCCCTCCAACAAGGCAACGCTGGAGGCGTACCACCAGTGGCTGGCGCTGTTCTGCCGCACGTTTCATGTGCCGTATGTTGCATTGTACGATCTGCTGCGGGACGTGGAGGGTACGCCCCGGCCAGAGATGTATCTGGATGGCCTGCATCCTACGGCGGAGGGCCACCGGCTCATGGCGGAGCGGATCGCCGCTGCTTTGCGGAAATGAGCGGTGCTTGTTTCGTAAGCATACCTTTTTTGGGCAAAAGTTCACAGTATTGGGCCTTGTAATTTGCCGGTCATTCGTGTAAAATAGATACTGTCTTATTCCAACCGCCGGTGGTCACTCCACTTTATGACCGGCGGCGGCAACTTAAAAGGAGGAAGATCCGCTTTGGCTGGCGGTGCGGCAGTGTGGAGACCTGTCGTAAGGCGGTGCGCCGGAAGGCGGCTGCGAGACTGTTCCTTGCGGAGGCAGAACAGTTACAGTCAACGAATGATGGCAAAGGTCGTATTGAAGGATCTGAAGAAGGTCTACCCCAACACCGAAAAGAAGAAAAAAAAGGTCAAGAAGGGCGAGGAACCGGAGAAGAAAACCAATCTCCAGATCACCGAGGAAGGCGTTGTGGCCGTCCAGCAGTTTAATCTGGAGATCGCCGACAAGGAGTTCATCGTGCTGGTAGGCCCCTCCGGCTGCGGTAAGTCCACCACGCTACGCATGATCGCCGGTCTGGAGGACATCACCTCCGGCGAGCTGTGGATCGGCGACAAGATGATGAACGATGTGGAGCCCAAGGATCGTGATATCGCCATGGTGTTCCAGAACTACGCCCTGTATCCCCACATGACCGTGTACGAGAACATGGCCTTCTCCCTGAAGCTGAAGAAGGTCCCCAAGGACGAGATCGACAAGAAGGTGCGTCAGGCGGCAGAGATCCTGGACATCACCCAGTATCTGGACCGCAAGCCCAAGGCCTTGTCCGGCGGCCAGCGCCAGCGTGTGGCCATCGGCCGCGCCATCGTCCGCGACCCCGCCGTGTTCCTGATGGACGAGCCTCTGTCCAATCTGGACGCCAAGCTGCGTAACCAGATGCGCGCCGAGATCATCAAGCTGCGCCAGCGGATCGACACCACATTTATTTACGTGACCCACGACCAGACCGAGGCTATGACGCTGGGCGATCGGATCGTCATTATGAAGGACGGTTTTATCCAGCAGATCGGCACGCCGCAGGAGGTCTTTGACCATCCCGCCAACCTGTTCGTGGCAGGCTTCATCGGCACGCCCCAGATGAACCTGTTCGACGCGCGGCTCATCAAGCAGAACGGCAAGTATGCTGTGACGTTGGACGGCATTACCGTGGAGCTGTCTGACGACAAGCAGCAGCGCCTGAGCGCCAAGGATGTGCCGGAGCAGGATGTGGTGCTGGGTGTTCGTCCCGATCATATCATGCTGTGCGCCGACGGTATCAAGGGCAAGGTGGATGTCAGCGAGCTGATGGGATCCTCCGTACACCTGCACATTACCGCAGGCGACAAGGACGTGGTGGTCATCGTGCCCACCAACGGCAACGCCGCTCACTTCCCCATGGGCAGCGAGGTCAACATGATCTTCGGCGGCAACGTGGCCCACGTGTTCAGCAAGGAGACTGAAAAGAATCTGGAGTGGTAACACTTCTTATATAAAAATTGACCGCCTGAAAGGGCGGTCAATTTTTATGCTGGCGTAAAGTTAAAACACGTCCGGGCGGTCGGCGTAAGCCAGATCCGCCGTAGCGGTTTTCAGCTCCTCCATACTGCGGATATCCCGCTTGCGCAGGTCGGTCTGGGTCTGGGCGGGCAGGGCGTAAAAATAGGTATACGCCTGCGGATCGTTGTTGAGCAGATCGGTAAGATCGATGGCATACTTCATAAAAAACACCTCCGCCGCTAGTGTGCGCGGCGGAGATATTTTTATGCGATTTCAGCGCTGGTACTCAAATTCCAGATCGTACATACTGACGATGTGGCCGTCCTGGATCCCCATCTGCTCCAGCCGGTCGAACAGGCCGCTCTGGCGCAGCATTTTGTCGAAATACATCCGGCTTTCGTAGCCGGAGAAGTTGATGTTGGCCATGAGCCTTTGCAGCCACGGGCCCTCCACCAGCCATGTATCGTCCTCCCGGTGGATCTCCAACGGCTCGGAGGTATCAATCTGGGGCGGGCGGGGCACATACTCCGGCTCGTACACCGTCACCGGCGGCAGCTCACTGAGCCGCTGGGCGATGTGCTGTACCAGTTCCCGTGTGCCCTGATGGGTGGCGGCGGACATGGCGAAGAACTCATAGCCCAGCGCCTCCACATGTGCACGGAAGGCATCCAACTGCTCGTCGTCCATCAGAAGGTCGGTCTTGTTGGCCACGGCGATCTGGGGACGGGTGGCCAGCTCGGGGCTGTACTCCTTCAACTCGGCGTTGATGGCGTCGAAATCCGCGATGGGGTCGCGGCCCTCACTGCCGGAAACGTCCACCAGATGCACCAGCAGACGGCAGCGGTCGATGTGCCGCAGGAAGTCGTGGCCCAGACCTGCGCCCTCGCTGGCGCCCTCGATGATGCCGGGGATGTCGGCCATGACGAAGCTCACGCCCTCGTCCACATACACCACGCCCAGATTGGGGTACAGGGTGGTGAAGTGATAGTTGGCGATCTTGGGGTGGGCCTTGGTGACCACGCTCAGCAGCGTGGATTTGCCCACGTTGGGGAAGCCCACCAGACCCACGTCCGCCAGCAGCTTCAGCTCCAACACCACGTCGTGGCTCTCGCCGGGCAGGCCCGCCTTGGCGAAGCGGGGGACCTGACGGGTGGGGGTGGCAAAGTGCTGGTTGCCCCAGCCGCCCCGACCGCCCTTGCACAGCACATAGGGTTGGTCGTCGGACATGTCCTTGATGATCTCGCCGGTCTCGGCGTCCCGCACCAGCGTGCCGCGGGGCACGCGAATGGTCAGGCTCTGGCCGTCCTTACCGGACTTGCGGCCGCCCTGACCGTCCACGCCGTTGGACGCCACATATTTGCGCTTGTAGCGGAAGTCCATCAGGGTGGACATGTTGTCGTCCACCTTCAGGATGATGGAGCCGCCGTCGCCGCCGTCGCCGCCGTCCGGGCCGCCGGCGGCAATGTATTTCTCCCGATGGAAGGCCACCGCACCGTTGCCGCCGTTGCCGGCGCGGCAGGTGATGCGTGCCTTGTCGATAAATCCGTTTGCCATTGTATTACCTCGTTCTATCTGAAAAATGTGCCTTTTACACCTAGTATATCCTATTTTAGCGGAAAACGCGGAAGTCGTCAAGTAAAAAGGGCGATTTCGCGTTCCGGGCGTGAAATGCGCCTGCATGTCCCAACTTTCGCAATGTAAACAGACAAATGCTTGACACCGTTCCCGTTTCACGCTATGATAAGATTCGGAAAAATTCATTGAGGGGTTCACTGATTATGGCAGAAAGACTTACCCCCCGCAAGCAGCAGGCGCTGGAGATGCGCAGCCGCATCCAGAATGTGGCGCTGGACCTGTTTGACCGGGAGGGCTTTGAAAATGTCTCTGTGGAGGAGATCGCCCAGAAGGCGGGCTGCTCCGTAGGCAATATTTACCACTACTTCAAGAGCAAGGACGAGCTGGCCATTCAGGTCACCAGCCATGTGGACGCGGCGTACCTGACGCTGGAGGCGGCGTATCTGGCGGACACTGCCCGGACTTCACGGGAGAAGCTGCTGGACTTCGTGGGCCAGTCCCTGCGGATCAGCACCGATGATCCGGTGCTGTATAAGGCGTTCATCCACGCCATGAAGTACCCGGAGCAGGGTGCGCTCCAGCGCAACGAGCACCGTATCTATTACCGTGTGCTTTCCGAGCTGGTGGAGCTGTGCCGCCGGGACGGCTTCATTGACGGGCAGTACGATAATGACACGGTGGTGGAGTATCTGGTGACGCTGCACCGCGGCACGTTGCTGGAATGGCGCATTTACGAGGGGAAATTTGACGTTTCCATCCGAGGCACCGCTATGGCGGAGATCCTGCTGCGGGGCTTGGAGAAGTACGCATGATACAAGAAAGCGTTTGGTCGATTTCACGACCGAACGCTTTCTTTTTTTGTTCACAACGCCGATATTTTCCAAAGCGTCCGACACAAGGGGAAAACGCCGTTGACAAACCGGAGGGAAAGTGCCATACTGTGAATAGTTCATTAAGTGATTCGGTGAAATTTTTGACGAAGTATTCGATGAAATAAGAGAAAGAGAGGGAACTCCCATATGAAGATCCTTGTCATCAACCCCGGCGCTACCAGTACCAAGATCGCCGTATTCGAGGAGGAGCAGCAGCTTTTCAAGCTGGGCATTGACCACTCCGCTGAGGAACTGGATCAGTTCGAGCGTGTCATTGATCAGGCGGACTATCGCAAGAACGCCATTCTCAACGCTGCCACCGAGGCCGGCTACAAGCTGGAGGACTTTGACGCGGTGTGCGGCCGCGGCGGCCTGTACCGTCCCATCCCCAGCGGCACCTACGCCGTCAATGACAAGGTGATGCACGATGTGGAGACCGCACCCTACGGTGAGCATCCCTCCAACCTGGGCGCGTATCTGGCCAAGAAGCTGGGCGACATGGTGGGCATCCCCGCCTTCTTTGTGGATCCCGTGTGCGTGGACGAGATGACCGAGATCGCCCACTATACCGGATTTGCCGAGTTCCGCCGCCTGTGCCAGTTCCACGCCCTGAACCACAAGTCCATCGGCCGCAAGGCCGCTAAGGAGTTGGGTAAGAAGTACGAGGACGTGAACCTGATCGTCTGCCATCTGGGCGGCGGCGTCAGCGTGGGCGCGCACCAGAAGGGCCGTGTCGTCGACGTGTGCAACGTGAAGGACGAGGGCTCCATGGGCATGGATCGCGCAGGCGGCCTGCCTGTCAACCAACTCATCAACTACTGCTTCTCCGGCAAGACCAAGGACGAGGTGAAAAAGACCTTTGGCCGCCGCGCCGGTATGCTGTCCTATGTGGGCACCACCGACTTCCGCGTCATCTGCGCCAAGGTGGTGGAGGGCGACCCCAAGTATGTGGAGGCCTATCAGGCACTGGTCTATCAGCTTTCCAAGGATATCGGCGCTATGGCCGCCGTGCTGCACTTCGACGTGGATGCCATCGTCTACACCGGCGGCATGGCCTATGAGCAGTTCTTCTGCGACGACATCACCGCCTATGTGGGCAAGATCGCGCCCGTGATCCGTATGCCCGGCGAGGAGGAGATGCGTTCTCTGGCCGAGGGTGCGCTGCGTGTGCTCCACGGCGAGCAGGAAGCCAGTATCTATTAAACCGTTTTCCATTTGTAAGTGACAATAGAGCAATGTAAGAGTGAGAAAAAAGAAGAAAGGTGGAAGAAAACTATGAAACATCTGATGTCCGGTAACGAGGCCACCGCCCGTGGCGTCTACGAAGCCGGTATCAAAGTCTGTTCCGCGTACCCCGGCACTCCCAGCACCGAGATCCTGGAGAACATGCCCCAGTACGGCAAGGACGTGTACTGCGAGTGGGCACCCAATGAGAAGGTCGCCACCGAGGTGGCCTACGGCGCTGCCGTGGCCGGCTCCCGTGCCTTCTGCACCATGAAGATGGTGGGCC
>CAVBAZ010000043.1:0-4129 GCA_963593515.1 Bacteroidaceae bacterium | reverse complement strand
CCGTGACCGCGACGGGAACCCTATCAATATCCTGAAGGTGAAGCCCAAGACGGACATGGCCAAGTGCAGCGGCTGCGGCTGGTGCGCCGCCCACTGTCCCATGGGCAGCATCGACCCCGATGACCCGTCTCAGGTGCCCGGCATCTGCATCAAGTGCTGCGCCTGCGTCAAGGGCTGTCCCGCCGGAGCCAAGTACTACGACGATCCCGGCTATCTCTATCACAAGAGCGAGCTGGAGGAGGTCTACGCCCGCCCGGCGGAGAACGCACTGTTCGTGTGACGACATCATCCCCTGACCGGAAAGAACTGACAACATGGAAAAATTTATATTTCTCCCGTCCTTTCTGACCCGCCGCACGGAGCGGCTGCTGGAAAGTATGAGCCGCCGGGGCTATCGCCTGTATGAGGTGCGGGAGGGGCTGCCCTTTGGCTATTATCTGACCTTTCAGACTTGCAGCATCGTCCCGCGCCGCTACTATGTGTTCTCTGTGGACGACATCGGAAGGGCGCACCGCTTTTCCTTTTGTGAACAGGAACGGCAGAAGCTGGGCGACCACTGTGAGCCGCCGATTTACAGTGACTACAAGGTGCTGTTTGCCGCCATATGGCAGGATGTGCCGGATCAGGAGATCGACGCCTTGATCCGTGACCGTTTGAAGAATACGATCCGCTATCACGCGGAAATTATGCTGGTCTGGCTGGTATTGCCGGTGGTGCCTGTTTTGTTGTCGGCATTGTGCGGCGATAAGGTATCACATTTCGACGCAGGCTGTATGCTTGCCGGACTGCTGGCTGCCTTGGAAGGCGCGGTGATCCTGTACTGCCAGTGGGAGCGCCGCCGTCTGCGACATCATAAAACTTAAGGACATATATATGAAATACCCCTACTTACTATTTGACGCGGATAATACCCTGTTCAACTTCGACCGGGCCAATCAGGAGGCATTCCACGCCGTCTGCCGTGAGTTTGACATCCCCGACAGCGACGAGACGTTCCGGCTGTACGAGCGCTGCAACAACGAGATGTGGGCGGCCTTTGACCGGGGCGAGTGTACCAAGGAGTTCCTGGTGGTGCAGCGCTTCCGCAACTTCCTGTCGGCCATGGGCCTTGACCGGGACGCCGAGGGCTGCAACGCCCTGCATCTCCATACCCTGAGCCAGTGTGCCTTCATGCTGCCCTACGCCGAGGAGGTGTGCCATACCCTGGCCCGCAGCCATAAGCTGTATCTGGTCACCAACGCGGTGGCCTCCGTCCAGCGTGGCCGTCTGGCGAAAAGCCCCATCGTCCCCGATATCACCGCCGCCTTTATCAGCGAGGAGGCGGGCGCCGCCAAACCGTCGACTGCTTATTTTGACTATGTGTTCGCCCACATCGACGGCATCACGAAAGACAACTGCCTTGTGATCGGCGACAGCATCTCCAGCGATATCCGGGGTGCCAACAACTACGACCTGCCCTGCTGCTGGTACAATCCCAAGCACACGCCCCGCCCGGATGGCCTGCGCATCGACTATGAGATCGACGACCTGCGGCAGCTGTATGATATTGTATAAAAAATGGATGCAAGCAAGGCCAGCTCCGCATAAGAAAACATACGGTTTTGCCTGCGTCTATTTGGCTAAAATGCGACCGAAAAAAATACCCCCATACGTCAGTATGGGGGTATTTTTGCAGCCGATTTTATCTCAAATATTCATTGGCAAAACTGCTTTGCACCGGAAAAGAGCAAATTTTGTGCGGGGTCAAGGCGCGGTGGTGAAGGCATGCTGACGCATGGCAAGCCAGCGCAACAATGACATCCGCGCAAAAGTTGCCTTTTGCGGCGTGTGTTTTCTTATGTTGAGTCGGCCAAAGCTTGCATCCATTTTTTATCATTGCTCATCTCCAAAGTCCGCTCTGTACGCCGCGGCCAGCTTCTCTGGCCAGTCGCCGATGGGCTTCAGCACGCCGGTGAAGAACCGCAGCGTGGCGGGTTCGTGGACGAACCGCAGGCCGCCCACCAGATCACGGTGGTCAAACAGCCACTTGACCCGGTCGATGACGTACTCTGTCTGGGACAGGGTGAACACCCGGCGGGGGAAGGCCAGCCGCAGCAGCTCCATGCTGGCGATGCGCTCGGTGCCGTCCGGCTCACGCTCCTCGGACAGCGTGCCGCGCTCCATGCCGCGGATGCCGCCGCAGATGTACAGCGCGCAGGACAGCGCTCCGGCGGAGTACTGGCTCTGGGGCACATGGGGTAGGAACTCCTTCACGTCGATGTGAGCGCCCAGACCGCCGCCGGGGGTGATGACCGGCACGCCGTACTCGTCCAGCCGCTTCACGCAGTAGTCGATGAACTGGGGCCCCTGTGAGATCACGTCCATGTCCATGCTCTCCTCAAAGCCCACCGTCATGGCTTCCATCTCCTTCACGGACATGCCGCCGTAGGTGAGGAACCCCTCAAACATGGGGATCAGATCCTCCATGGAGTGGAACAGTTCCTCGTCCCGCACCAGGATCGCGCCGCCCCGGGCAAAGCCGAACTTCCGGGCGGAGAAGTAGATGATGTCGAACAGGTCGGCCACCATGCGGGTGATCTCACGGATGGACTTGTCCTGCATCCCGGCCTCGCGGGTCTTGATGAAGTACAGGTTATCCTGCAAAAGGGAGGCATCCAGCACCGCCAGCAGACTGTGACGATGGCAGATGGCAGTGGCCGCTTTCATGTTGGCGTAGGAGATGGGCTGGCCGCCGATCAGGTTGGTGCCGGCCTCCAGACGGACGAAGGGGATGTTCTCCGGCGTCTCCCGCTGGATGCAGGCGGCCAGCGCGTCCAGATCAATGTCGCCCTTGAAGGGCAGGTCACTGTGGCTCTCCAGCCCCTCCTTCTTCACCAGCTCCTCTACGCGGCCGCCCAGACGGGTGATGTGGGCCTTGGCGGTGGTGAAGTGGTAGTTCATGATGACGCAGTTGCCAGGCTTGACGAACCGGGTGGCCAGAATATTCTCGCAGGCGCGGCCCTGATGGGCGGGCAGGCAGTGCTCGATGCCGAACAGCTCCTGCAACTTCGCCTGCATCTTGTAGAAGGTCTCCGATCCGGCGTAGGCGTCGTCGGCCATCAGCATGGCGGCCTGCTGCCGGTCGGACATGGCGTTGACGCCGGAGTCCGTCAGCATATCCAGAAAGATATCCTTGTTGTGCAGCTGGAAGGTGTTGAACCCGGCCTCCTGCATCTTTTGCAGCCGCTGCTCCGTGGGCAGCAGGTGCAGCTGCTGAACGATCTTCACCTTGTGCATCTCCATGGGGATGGGTTCGTGTTTGTAAAATGTAATGGCGGGCATAATGTGCTCCTCCTTAAAATCAAAAATCAGTTGTGCTGTGCGATAGCTGTCACAGCGCGGCGTGTTCCTCTATGTTTATCGATGATCCCGCCGCCGCGGGTATCGCTTCGTGTCAATGAAAACGTTCATATGTCTCGCTCCTTCGCGTGATTCGCAATAAAAAAACGCCCTCCATGTCCCAATAAGGACACAGAGGACGAGTTTGACCCGTGGTACCACCTCAGTTTACCGCTTGCGCGGCCTCATGAGATACAGCCATTTGAATAATGGTGATATATCCGCAGCGCGATATCGGGCGCACCCGGCGCCGCCTACCACTCGTTAAGAAGCTTCGGGGCGCGGCTCAGGACGGTAATTGGGACGCTGTATCTCCGCAGCCTCGCACCACCGGCTGCTCTCTGAGGAAGATCGCCACAGCATCTTACTGAATGTCCATCATCGCTGTTCAACTTTATTGCCGATACTTTACTACTTTGCGGGGTGAAAGTAAATAGGGAGAATCCACAAGAAATGGCTGCGTATGGGGATTTGACTTGTGTAAATGGCTAACGGGCGATAAGAATTGAAATAAGGATAGGTTATGATAAAAGGCTTGCCGGTAAAGATGGAAAAGTTAGGGAGAAAATCGTTGACAAGGGAGGGAGGATGTGGTAATCTAACCTAGCTGTCCGCGAGACGGGCGGCTATCCGGTCGAAATCGAGCCGACGAAAAACATCGAAAAAGATGAAAAAAGTAGTTGACAAGATGGCAGACATGTGATATAGTAATGACTGTTCCGCGGTTGTGGAGAGATTCACAAAAGCGAGG
>CAVBAZ010000042.1:0-4336 GCA_963593515.1 Bacteroidaceae bacterium | reverse complement strand
CAGGTTTAAGCAGCGTTTTTGGGTACTTTTGCCGCTGCGGGCAAAAGTACCTCGCGCTCGGAAGCGCGAAATTCTCCGTCGCCCGCCGGAGCGCGAAATACTCTCTTAGAGAAACAGAAAAAGACCGCCGAAGCGGTCTTTTCCTGTTTACGGCTCGTAGACGCGGGTGACGCTCACCTTATCATCCTGTCCTACCGCCGTATAGTGGTGGAGGACCTCAATAGACGCGATCTGGTCAACATCCACCAAGCGGTTGAAATTTTGCAGCGTATACTGGTAATAGGCATCGATGCTGGGGCCCAGGGCTCCCGTAACGCTATTGTCTACGCCGGAACCTTTCACCACAAACTCGGTGCCGTCCTTGTACCGGATGGTGATATCCTGCGGTTCGTCGCTGAGCAGATCACCGGTATCCACACGGATGCCCAGCGGCGAGACCACTGCGTGGGTGCCGCCCTTCTCCGTGAAGGTCTTGGCGGGCACATAGCTGGTGGGGGTGATGGCAATGATTTTCGGCACAGCGCCGCCCGCCCAGTTGAAGGACACATAGATGGTGTCGCCCTTCTTATAATCGCCGCACACGGAAAAATACAGCACAGCCTGCACATGGGTGTCGGTGGTGTTTTCTTCATCCAGATAGGAGTCGTGGTTCACCCATCTCCCTGATGCATCCTCTACTTCCGGCGTGGTCACGCTGACCATGGGCATATGGGTATGCTCCACCGCGCCGTAGCTGAGGCCCTGCGTGCGGTACGCCACGCCCTTGGGATTTTCTACATTGTAGGTGATCATGCCCGCGCCCTTTTCGTCAATGAGCATGGTCTCCAGCGTAATGGTATAATCGCCGTAATAGTTGTCCTCGATGGTCACGGCGGCGTTGTCCAGCGTCATCAGATAGCCGCCCACCAGCCGCTGTGCCGTCTCCGGATCGGTGGGCACCCGCTCCATCTCGGGCAGCTGGATGGTGTTGCCGTTGGCGTCCCGGATGTCCGCCTGCTGGGTGGAGATGCCGTCGCTGAAGGCGGCGGTGCTCTTGTCGTCCATTTCCCCGGCCTTGGCGGTATCGGCAGGCGTCACCTTGCCGGTGGCGTTTCCGGCCACGGCCACCACGGTCACGGCGCACAGTGCCGCCGCGATGGCGGCCACCAGCACCATACGGGTCACGCGCCGGGCGGGCTTTTTCACCCGGCGTCCCTCGTTCTGTTCCTTGATCTTGTTCATGGTCAGCTCCTCTATCCGGCGGAGGTCGGCCGTGCCGCTGGGTGACAGCGTAATGGTGTCATCGTCGGCAATACCTTCCATCAGGTCATAGATATTGTATTCCATGCCGCTCCTCCTTTCTCGTCCTTTTCGTTGTGTCCCTCCCGTGTCAGGAAGTCCCGGAGCTTCGCCCTGCCGCGGTTCAGCTTGGTGCGGACGGTAGACTCGTTCAGCTCCATATCCGCGGCGATATCGGCGGTTTTCTGATAGTAGAAATAGAACCGCAGCAGCACCTCGCGATCCACCGGGTTCAGGCTCAGCAGCGCCATGCGGACGCAGGCCGTCATGTCCTGCCGCTCCACCGCCGCCTCCGGCGCGCGGCCATCGCTGATGATGGCCTCCTCGTCCAGCGGTAGGGTATCCGGCGCACGGCGCAGGCGGCTGCGGGCCGTGTTGCGGGCCACCGTGGCCAGCCATGACCGGACGGCGTTGGGGTGGATCTTCCCCGCGTTGTTCCACAGGGCCAGAAATACGTCGGAGGACACCTCCTCCACGTCGGCATTGGACATGCGCTGGCCGATGATGTTGTAAATAATGGTGCTGACATACGCACCGTATTGATGGATGAACCATGCCAGCGCATCCTGAGAGCCTTGCTTCATTTGCCGCAGGGCCTGTTCCTCTGTCAAATCGCTCACTTCCTTCGGGAGTTTTCGTGTGTTCTTGGCGGCCGTCAACTATCATAACGCGATTTGCGGGAAAATGTCCCGCTTTTTCTAAAATTTCCGCAAAAAAAGAGAGCGCCCTGCGGCGCTCCCTCGCTATGTGCGGCTCTGTCAGCCCTCGATCTTCTCCACGGCGGCATCCGGCGCGTTGCGGCGAACGGAGTCGATGCCGTTCAGGCAGGAAGCCTTGGCCTTATAGCCCTCGCTGGCGGCGATGATCTCGCCGTTGCGAGCCTTCAGGCGGAAGCGGAACTCACCGGCCTTGTCGGTATACATCTCAAACTTGGGGTTGGTGACGGCGGCCACCTCGGCCACGGTCTGATCCTCCAGCTTGGCGTCCGCGGCGTTCTTGCGGACGGACTCCACGCCCTTCAGGCAGGCGGCCTCGGTGGTATAGACCTCACTGGTGGCGATGGTCTCGCCGTTTCCGGCCTTCAGGTTGAACACGAAGCCGGTCTTGGTGGCTTTGACAACAAATTTACCCATAGTGATCGTTTCCTTTCCCATATTGCCCCGCAGGGCTTTTTTACTATTTTACATGGTTTCTTTATCCCTGTAAAGGGCGAAACGGCAAAAACCGCCCCTTTCCGCCAAATTTTACGCTTCCACGGTGCCGTCGCCGTACACCAGCAGCTCCTGGGGCGGCGTGTGGCTGGAAAACCGCTGGGCCGTCAGCGTACAGGCGTAGGCTCCGGCGTTGCGCACCTCGATCAGGTCGCCCACTACCAGCGCCGGGCCGGTGAAGCTCTCCGTCAGTACGTCTGCGGCACAGCAGAGGTTGCCCACGATGTCCACCGTCTCCGTGCAGCTTTCGTCGCCGTGGGCAATGACGGGGAGCGCCCATTCCGAGGTGAACAGCGGCTCATAGGGGATGGGGGCCGCGCCGCCCAGCTCATGGCGCAGCATGGCCGCCAGCGCGGGCTTCTGCAAGCCATTCATGCAGTTCTCCACGATCACATAGGTCTTGCCGCGGGAGAACTTCTTATCCACCACCCGCAACCAGTAGGTGCCCGCCTGCGCCGTGGGAAAGCGGCCCGTCTCGATCATCAGCCGCGCCAGCAGCGTGGCGTCGTTATCGGCGGCGATGGCGTCGGTGTACGTCCGCAGCCGCTCCAGTGCCATGGGCTGCTCGAAGGCCGCGTCATAGGCCACGCCTACGCCGCTGCCGAAGTTGACATACCGCATCCCGCACTCCAGCGCGTCCCGCACCCGTTTGGCCAGCGCCCAGCTGTCACGATAACAGCCGCCCAGCACGTCAGCGTCCAGATTCTGGGACTTCAGGTGGACGTGGATGCCCTCCACCGTCACCGGCAGGGTGTCCAGCAGCGCCTTCAGCTGGGGCAGATCCTCCTCGTTGATGCCGAATTTGCTGGGGCTGCCCGCAGCGCCGCCCATGCCGAAGCTGGGGTTCATCCGCACGCCGATGGCCCGGTGCTGGCCCTTCGCCTCGCACAGCGCACCGATACGGGCCACCTCGCCCAGCGAATCGGCGATGATCTCGCCCTCGTCCCACGCCGCTTCCAGCGCCGCGTCGGACTTTCCGGCGGCGGAGAAAAAGATGTCCGCCCTGTCCATGCCGCACCTCCGGCTCAGCAGCACCTCCGGCGCGGAGGCGGCGTCTGCGCCCAGCCCGAGACCCGCCAGCGCCCGCACCACCGGCGGGAACGGGTTGGCCTTGATGGAGTACAGCAGGTCGTAGCGGGGGAAGGTCTGCCGCAGCGTCTCCACCTGCCGCCGCATGATGTCGTATTCATAGAGGTAACAGGGCGCGTGCTCACGCGCCAGCGTCAGGATGCGGTCGTTCATAATGATGCTCCTCTCTCCGTGCTGTCAGGAAAACAGCTGCCGAAGCTTGTACATGGGGATCTGGTCGGTGTCGTAGCCGTAGGTCTTTCCGTTGGCAAACGTAAAGCGGAAGAATGGCCCCTCCGTCCAGTCGTTGGCGGGATTCTCCAGCGTTTTCTCCCAGATCTCCATCGTCGTGCCGTCGCCGTAGTCGATGGTAACGATCGGTGCACCGTCAGGCGCGTCGCCCAGACGGCCCGGCCCGGCCATACGGATAAGCCCCAGCAGCTGGCCCAGATCGTCCGCATCGGCGGCTGCGGCAGCGCCGTCCACCGTGACCGTGAAAGCGCCGGAGCTACGGGCGTCAGCGGTCGCGTCGGCAAGAGCGGAAACATAGGCCCGGTACTGAATCTGATAGCGGCAGGCCCAGACGACCAGCCCAATGACCGCAACAAATATGATCAGCACGATCAGCAGCGGCTTATTCAGCGTCTTTTCCTTTTTGCTGCCCGCACCGTTCCGGTCAACAGCGTCATACAGTCCCATAGAGCACCTCTCCTTTCTGTTATAATTATAGTATACCAGTTCACAGGGCGGCTTGTCCAGCCACCTTTTCGGTTGGTTTG
>CAVBAZ010000041.1:0-2178 GCA_963593515.1 Bacteroidaceae bacterium | reverse complement strand
GTAGTTATTGCAGAGCAGCCATCTGCTCCAGCGGGATATAGGTGAAATTCACCGCATTGTGGGCGGCCATGCTGATGGCCTCCAGATCGTTCAGGAGTTTGTTCATCATGTCCTTTTCGCTGTCGGACTGTGCAACGGCACACAGCTCCTGCTGCCGCTTATACAGCTGGAGCAGTTCGCCACGCAGCTTCAGCAGCGCCTTACTGCCAGCCTTGGGATTGCTACCATCCGCAACAACGGTGTTGAAGTCCTCCTGAACCTCCACCGCCATAGCAAGAATACTGTTCACCTTATCCTGCAAGGGATTGACGCACAGACGGGTCAGCGTGTTTTCTACCGTGGGCCGGTCACTGGGGGCCTGCCAGAGATAGCACTTGAGGATCAGCAGGTCTTGGGGCTCCACCTTGTCGTGTCCCTCCAGCCATGCCTTGGCCTGTACCAGCGGGTAGTAGTTGAGATATTTGCGGTCGGACACCTCGATCCCGTTGCCACGCAGTTCACAAAGCACATCGTCAGCCAGTTCGTTGATGGCATCTGGTACAGGGATGGCGGCCACCTCCTGCTGCATGGCATGCAGCTCGGACAGTGAGATCGTGGCATTTACCGATCCATCGCCGCCGCTCTGCTTGCTCTTGAGGACGGACGGACGCTTATCGCGGTCAGTAATGTCCTCTGTCACCACCTTGATCTGCAAACGGTCATACAGCGGCGCCAGGATCTGCTCCTGCGGATCGGTAAAATTGGGTATCTCATTGGAAGCAGCAAAGAAGGAAATTGCCGGAATGGAATAGGTGCGTCCCTCGTTGGTATACTTGCGCTCATTGAGTGCTGTCAGCAGGGAGTTCAGCACGCCATCGTTGGCCTTGAATATCTCATCCAGAAATACGATATCCGCCTCCGGTATTTTACCGGCGGTCTGTACTACAGGTTCATTCTGATGCAGTGCGGCCACGGCCTTTCGGTAGCTGAGCAGCTTATCTGTCGCTTTTTCCAGCGCGGTAAAGGTGTCCGGCGTATCTTTCCTCGCACCGAGACCATCCACCATACATTGAAGATCAAAGCGCAGGCTTTTATGCACGTCATCATCCTGCAGCACAGCATCCGGCACGCTGCCGGGTATCAGGCTGGACAGGTCGATGCGGCCAAAAAGCTGATCCTCATCGGTCTGTTTAGAAAGCAGACGTTCAAACTGCCGCGCCCCGGTGATCCGCTGGCGGAACAGGTTGATGGACAGGCTCTTGGCCTGACCGGGCTTGCCGAGGATGAACAGGTTGTTTCGCGTCAACAGCGCAATGGCGATCAGCTCGACCAGTTCTTCGCGCTCCGCCACCTGCCTGTTGACGTCCTGCATCACGGCCAGCATTTTATCTCGCAATGTCATATGATCCACCCTCCTTACGCGGCTGCGAGTGCTTCATCCTGACGGTACAGATCCAGTGCATCAAGGGAGATGAGCTCCCTGCCCCGGAAGTCCGCGGGCGCGTGGGTGATGCCGTACAGCCTGCAGGGCGTTTTGCAGCTGAGCAGTTCATACTTGAGCTGTGCCAGAATGTGGATGCGCAGTACGCCCTTGTCAGGGTCAAAGGTCTCCACCGCCCGAATGAGCCGCAGCGCCAGCTGCTGGTACACTTCCTCGTAGTCCAGACGGGCGGCGCGGATCAGCGCGTGATTTTTTCGCATCACGCTGTCGATGCACCATAGGTGTTCTTCCACGATACGGTTTCTCTCAAGAATGGAGTAAGTATTTTTCATGGTCGTGTCCTTTCATATCTTCGCTGATGGGTGCCCACAAGCGGCAGCAGCCCTTGTTCCAGTCCTCCATCAGCATCGTACGTGTGTATTCTTTCGAGTTATAGACGGTGTTCTTGCAATGCTGTCGCCGTTTTGCTTCCGGGGCAGGACTGCTTACATCCGCCGCATAAAACGCATAGGTGCAGGTATCACAGCTTTTTTTGATTTCGTTCAAATAACGTCCTCCTTTTCTTCGATACTTCTGCGGCACAGATCAATAAGCTTCTGGCACTGGTGCATCTCAAAACCGCCGATATGCGCTTTCCGTTCGGGAAGGTGCATTTTCTTTGCCAGCCAGCGATATGCCTGTGTCCGGCTCATGCCGCGCTCCATCCAATAGGCATCGAAAACCTGATGGGTTTCGATGCGCTTGAGACGCAGCACTTC
>CAVBAZ010000040.1:0-4954 GCA_963593515.1 Bacteroidaceae bacterium | reverse complement strand
CACACTGGCGGCCGAGAAGAATTTTTCTGACGCACATGTCGTCAGAAAAATGATTCGACTTTTTCGCGCCTGCGGGCGCGAATTCTGTGAAACTTTAGGAGTCTTATTCTATGAAACAAGAACTGATCCCCGTGGGCACCATCGTCAACGCCCACGGTATCCGGGGCGAGGTGAAGCTGAACCCCGTGGGCTTTGATCCGGAATTTCTGGCGGAGTTCGGCCGCTTCTGCATCGGCGGCAAGGAGACGGAGGTGCGTTCCGCCCGCGTCCACAAGTCCGTGGTGCTGCTGACGCTGTCGGGCGTGGAGGATATGGACGCGGCGCTGGCCCTGAAGGGCAAGAGCGTCTCCATCTATGCCGAGGACGTGGAGCTGCCGGAGGGCGAATACTTCGACGTGGAGCTGGAGGGCTGCACGGTGCTGGACGACGCTACCGGCGAGGAGCTGGGTACGCTGAAGCGGGTGCTCCACTATCCCGCCCACAAGGTCTATGAAGTGAAAGGGACGCGGGAGTACCTGATCCCCGCCGTGCCGGGCGTGTTCATCGCGTCGGTGGATATCGACGCGGGCGTGGTGCGGGTCCATATGATGAAAGGATTGGCCACCGATGAGAATTGACATCATGACGCTGTTCCCCGACGCCATCCACGCTATGATGGATCAGTCCATCATTGGCCGGGCGCAGGAGCGGGGCTATATCACCATTGCCACCCACCAGATCCGGGACTATACCACCAACAAGCAGATGCAGGTGGACGACTATCCCTATGGCGGCGGCCGGGGCGCGGTGATGCAGGCCGATCCTCTGTACCGCTGCTGGCAGCACATCTGCGACGAGGCGGGCCAGCGGGTACATACCATCTACATGTCGCCCTGCGGCCGCACCTTCGACCAGCAGGTGGCCCGTGAATTAAAAGAGCGGTATGACCGTCTGATTTTAGTCTGCGGCCACTATGAGGGCGTGGACGAGCGGTTTCTGGAGGAGTGCGTGGACGAGGAACTGTCGCTGGGTGATTTCGTCCTGACCGGCGGCGAGATTCCCGCAATGGCGGTGGCGGACTGCCTGTGCCGCATGGTGCCCGGCGTGCTGCCGGAGGAGAGCTGCTATACGGAGGAGAGCCACTGGGACGGTCTGCTGGAGTATCCCCAGTACTCCCGGCCTGAGGAGTGGCACGGCCGCAAGGTGCCTGCTGTGCTGCTGAGCGGCCACCACGGCAATGTGGCGGACTGGCGGAAGAAGGAGAGCTATAAGCGCACCATGCTGCGCCGCCCGGATATGTTTGCAAAATTTGATGAAAAGACCCTGACCACCAAGCATGACCGCAAGGTTTTGGCCGAAGCCAAGGCAGAATTTGCCGCCATGCAGGAAGCCAAGGACGAGTGAGAATTTGATCGGTATGGCAAAAGCCCCGGCATCCGCCGGGGCTTTTGTGTGGAGTGAGTTGGAATGAAAACGAGACGAATGAACTGGCATCTGGTCAAATTTCATTCCCGTTGAGGATGTCCAACATTTCCTTGGGCGTTACCACATAGGGCTTGACCGGGAAATGCTTGATATTGCCAGTTACAAGATAGGCGTCGGTAGTTTCTCTTGCCTCCATAACCACCTCATAGAAAATTGCGTCATCAGGGTCGGGAACATAGTCCATGATCATGGCGGCATCCAAAAAGATATCCCGCTTAATTAAGCCTGTCAGCGCAATTTCAATGTCCCGGCGGTCAAATTTGAATTTGGGGCGGTGCAGGACATCATTGTATTCATCCAGAATATCTTCATGCAGCAGAGGGATCACACGCCCCGCAAGAGCTTCTTGCAGAATAATACCGGGAACGGAGGAAAGGTTAAACAGCGCGGAAACAACTACATTCGTATCAAGTACAACATAGTATTTCATGGTTACGCTCCGTTCCGAGCATTTCTTGATGCCCGGTCAGCTCGGGATGCTGCGATCTCAGCATTGATCTCATCCAGCGACATATCCGCCGTGCCGTTCTGCTGTGCGGCTTCACTCAAACTTTGCATGGCGCGGATCGCCCGGTCAGCTCTGTACTCCTGCTTAGGCAGCGTCATGGAAAAGGGAACGCCATTTACCGCAACAGAGCGCTTCAAAAACATTCGAATAGCGGTGGGAAGGTCGATGCCGAGTTCATCGTAGACGGCGGCAGCCTTAACGCGGAGATCATCGTCAACACGCACCTGCATAACACTTGTAGCCATAAAAGTGCTCCTTTCAACTGTGATTGTGTTGGTTTACAATGCAATTGTATTCTATTATACGCAAAAAGTCAAGAGTGATTCGAGATGTAGACTATTTTGATAACTTCATTAGAATGATACAAAAAGAACACCACAACTTTCGTTGTGGTGTTCTTTGGTGGAGATAAGCGGGATCGAACCGCTGACCTCTTGAATGCCATTGACGGCCGCGGCAGCGTCCGTCAGGGGCAAGCGCGCCAAAAGGAAAAACCATTGAAATACAAGGACTTTTTACCAATTCGCCCGTTTCGCACACTTTACTTTTTTGCTTCATGTGCGCTTGAATTTTTGAATAGATTGCGTGTTTGCGGGGCTGATTACAGCCCCATTTCTTTTACTCTGCGATAGAATGTGTTGGGCTTCAAGCCCAGCTCTTTCATGGCGGCGGTGGCGGTCATTTCCCCCGCCCTCCACTTGGCGCATACTGTCTTGAACTGCGTTTCATTGACCTCCACGGGCTTACGGCCTTTATACTTGCCCTCACTCTTGGCGATTTCGATACCCTCACGCTGGCGCTCCAAAATGCTTTCGCGTTCCAGCTCTGCCAGCGCACCGAACACCGTCAGCATAAAGCGTCCCTGCGGTGTAGTCGTATCCATGTTTTCTTTCAGGCTGACGAACTCCACGCCCTTTTCTGTCAGCTCCGAAACGATACCCAAGAGGTCGCGGGTGTTTCTTGCGATACGGGAGATACTTTCCACGATGACCACATCACCAGCGCGGACAAAGGCCATCATCTCTTTGAACGCGGCGCGGTCTGTGTTTTTTCCGCTGGCCTTGTCGATAAACAGCTTTTCGGCGTTCTGTTCCTCTGCCATTTTGAGCTGCCGCGCCTCGTTCTGTTCAACGGTGGAGCAGCGCACATAAAACACTCGCATCATCAAGCCTCCTTTGTTCTATCTGCTGCTATTCTATCACATCACGCGAATATGTCAATAGGGTATATGTTTGATTTGAAACATTTCAAAACAAACATAATAACTCATGCGACACAGATAATGAGCGTATTTGCTACTGTCATAGGGCTATACCCTATTGAAACAGCCAATAGCAAAAGAAAAAGCGGCGGGATTGCTCCCACCGCTCTTCGATAGCTTACAAACCTAAAAGCTGTTTCTTCTTTGCGTCAAATTCTTCCTGCGTTATCGCGCCCATGTCGAGAAGTTCTTTGAACTTCTTGAGTTCTTCGGCAGAGCCAACTTCCGTTTCTTCTTTCTTTGCTTCGCTGCGGACGGTCTTGCTTTCCTTTTGCACGTCCCCTGCTGTTATGACTTTATTGATTTTATCCTGCATCAGAATGGGCGGAATGATAGGCACAAAGATGTCAAGAACAAGGCAGAGTGTAGCCAAATCCGAGGCTACATTCTTTTCTGCGGCTATCTTATCCACGCGCTGCGCTGTCTTGTATGTCCAGTAGATGCCATAAAACGGAACGAACAGGCATAGCAACAGCTTGTTTGTCGGATTGCGTTCTTCTTCATCCCGCACGGTATTCGTGTAGCCGGTCATGCGGTATATCCAAATGAAATACCATACACCAAACGTAAATAGGAGCAGCAGGACGTGCTTTATCAAATCACAATAGGCTTCGTCATTGACCACAGAAGCAGCATTGGTTGTTCCCCCGACACTGGCAGTATTGTTTGTTCCCGCAGGTCTTCCGGCAGGCTTTCCCAAAGTTATAACGTCCTTGTCTCTTTCTGGATATACGACCCACAGGGCGGTGAATATAACTGCAGCAATTATCAACAGTGAGAAAAAGTCCCAACTACCACAAACTACATTAACAATGAAGGCTGCGCCCATTAGTGCAGCAGGCAGAAACCAAAAGTTGCACTTTTTTTCCTGAGCGTTTGAACTGAAACCTTTCGCCATTATTACAGTAAGACATATATAAGCGAGAAGGTATAGTGAATGGTAAATTCTCGCCCTGTAAAAATCTTTGGCAGTTAAATATAAAAATTCAGAGGCACTATTTCCGAACCAATCAGCACAGAAAATTATCTGCACCAATATCAGAACTGCACAGGGTATAATGGCATATTTCTCGCGCTTTTTCAATATGAGCAGAACGGAAAACGCAGCATATGCCGCAAACAATAACAGCGATGTCTTAAAGTCATAAATATAGCTATGAATGAAAACTTCATATACAAGTGTCCGTAAAGCCAAGACCGCAAACAAGATGCCCGCAATAAAAGAAAAGGGCATCGTTTTCTTTTCTTCCATTAGTGTTTCCTCTACTTTCTCATCAAATTATCGACCGCGAGGCGCACGTTCTGCGGAACGTTCTTCATTTGAATGTATCTCGATACCGAGGACGCGCTGCGGCCTATCTTGTCCGCTACCGCTGCGTATGTGCCAAGCTCTTTATAGAGGCGGTGCATCTCCACTACCTCCTGCGGCGTTATGTGTCGCGCCCCCATCTTACTTCCCCTTCTTGACAGGCGCTTTTCCTGTCAAAACGCATTTGTCAGAATGCTTGATGGCATATTCCCAGATTTCATTGATATAGCCGGTAAAGGTCTTCCGCTTCGTTTCATCTTCGGTCGCCGCAAGGATGATGTCGTTAAGTTCATCCAGCTTCCGTTGATAGTTCCAAGGCACGGTAATTGTTTTCTTATCTGTGTCGAGAATGATACGCATTTCTATAATCCGCCTTTCTGCGAAAGGCACCGACGGGGTTATGAAACCCGAG
>CAVBAZ010000039.1:0-2829 GCA_963593515.1 Bacteroidaceae bacterium | reverse complement strand
CTATATCATCGACCTGCAGAAGACCGTGAAGAAGCTGGAAGAGGCTTATAACTTCGTTCGTCAGCTGTCCGAGAACGGCCAGTCCCTGCTGTTCGTCGGTACCAAGAAGCAGGCTCAGGAAGCCATCAAGGACGAGGCTGCCCGCTGCGGTCAGTACTATGTCAACGCCCGTTGGCTGGGCGGCATGATGACCAACTTCAAGACCATGCGCACCCGTATCGACCGTCTGAACCAGCTGAAGACCATGCAGACCGACGGCACCTTCGATATGCTGCCCAAGAAGGAAGTTATCAAGCACCTGGGCGAGATCGAGAAGCTGGAGAAGTATCTGGGCGGCGTAAAGGAAATGAAGAAGCTGCCCGGCGCTCTGTTCATCGTTGACACCCGCAAGGAGCGCAACGCCATCGCCGAGGCTCATCGTCTGGGTATCCCCGTTGTGGCTATCGCCGATACCAACTGCGATCCCGATGAGATCGATTACCCCATCCCCGGCAACGATGACGCTATCCGCGCCATCCGCCTGATCGCTTCCATCATGGCCAACGCTATGATCGAGGGCCGTCAGGGCGAGCAGATGGAAGAGACTGCCGAGGAAGCCAAGGACGCCGAGTAAGTCAATTTCAGAATAACACCGCGTAAACTGACGGGGCAGGGAAGTGTCCCTGCCCCGGTTTCATTACACTATATTTTAATGGAGGATTAGATCATGGCTTTTACTGCTGCTGATGTTAAGACCCTGCGCGAGATGACCAGCGTGGGCATGATGGATTGCAAGAAGGCGCTCGTCGAGACCGACGGCGATATGGACAAGGCTGTTGAGTGGCTGCGCGAGAAGGGCCTGGCCAAGGCTGCCAAGAAGGCCGGCCGCATCGCTGCCGAGGGTATGTCCTATGCTCTGACCGAGAACGGCGTGGGCGCTCTGGTGGAAGTCAACTGCGAGACCGACTTCTGCGCCAAGTCCGACCTGTTCGTGGCTTTCGTTAAGGATATCGCCAAGGCTGTTGCCGAGAACGATCCCGCCGACGTGGATGCCCTGATGAACAGCAAGTATCCCGGCTCCGAGCTGACCGTTTCCGAGACCATGCCCGAGAAGGTCATGTCCATCGGTGAGAACCTGCAGGTTCGTCGTTTCGTCCGCTTTGCTGAGAACACCAGCGTTGGTTACGTCCATGCCGGCGGCAAGATCGGCGTGCTGGTAAACCTGGCTGTCGAGGGCGGCATTGATGCCACCGAGATCGGCAAGAACATCGCCATGCAGATCGCTGCTCTGAATCCCCGTTTCTGGGACAAGGCTCAGGTCACCGAGGACGTGCTGGCCGAGGAGAAGAAGATCGCTCTGGCCTTGATGGACACCGATCCCAAGATGGCTTCCAAGCCCGCTCAGGTCAAGGAAAAGATCGTCATGGGCAAGATGAACAAGTTCTACGAGGAGAACTGCCTGATGCAGATGGAGTTCGTCCGCGGCGATATTTTCCAGGGCAGCGTGGAGAAGTACGTGGCCGACGCCGCCAAGAAGCTGGGCGGCAGCGTCAAGTTCGTGGACGCCGTTCGCTATCAGACCGGCGAGGGCATCGAGAAGAAGCAGGAGGACTTCGCTGCTGAGGTCGCTGCTCAGATGAACATGGGCAAGTAATTTCCCGAGAAATGCATAAAAAAGTTCCGTGAGCTTTCGCTCACGGAACTTTTTTCTTTACATGCCGTGCTTTTCCTTGCCGAAGTGAAGCTCCTTCATACCCTCCACCTCGTCGCAGATGGCTTTCAGGTTACAGGAACCGCAGTCGGTGGGCATGCCCTCCAGAATTTTACTGAGGCTCATGGTGATGTCGTGGACATTCTTGCCCTGCTTCACCAACTCAGCATAATCTGCGTCGGGCGCGGTGATGAAGATCATCTTTACCGCCAGAATGTTGGGATTCGTCTTGTACTGGCGGATGAAATCGTTGCCCACCTTTTCAAAGGTGATGCCCTGCCGCACCGCCTGACGGCTGATGCGCACCTGCTCGCGGTTGCTCTCGGAGCTGGTGCGGATCATGTAGCCCTTGGGAAACACATGGTATTTGACGAAATCCATGTCCTGAATCGCCCGGAAGGCCTGCTCCGTGTCCTCTACATCATCGCTTTCGATGTCGCCCACCCGCAGCAGTGTGATGCGGGCGTAGGGAGAGGATGCTTTCAGCTGGTCCAGATCGGGGCCGTAAACTATAATTTCATCTTTGGCGACCAGTTCGGGGGAGGTGGTCACGCAGGTGAAATTCACGGCGGGCTTGTTGTCGCCGCCCAGTTCGTAGGCAGCGTCCCGCAGCATCACCAGCTCAAATTCACCGGTGTCCTCCCATGCACGGTTAGCGGCGTAATCATAACGCCGGGGCGCGGAGGAGCCGACGTGCTCCTCCACAGCCCGGATGATCGGATTAAATAACTCCATATTTTAGAACTTGATATCCACGTTCTTGCGGTCAAAGATGGTGTTGACCTGCTTATAGGCCCAGCCCAGCAGCTTCTGATCCAGGTTCCAGAAATAGACCACGAACAGCACGCCGGTGACGGCAGCCAGAATGGACAGCACCTTAAAAAGGATCTTTGTAAACTTACACATAGGATAAACCTCCTGTATCGCTTGTGTTTTCAGATAGTGTAAAGCGTTTTTAGCTTACGCCTTGGCCATACCCTTCTGGCGGGCATATTCGGCAGCGCCCAGCGCGCCCATCAGCTGAGGATCGGTTTTTAGGTCAATGACCTTCAGCTTCAGCACATGCTCGATGGCCTGCTTCAAGCCCGCGTTCTTGGCGCAGCCGCCGGTCAGAGTGATGCTGTCGGTAGCGCCGGCCT
>CAVBAZ010000038.1:0-7813 GCA_963593515.1 Bacteroidaceae bacterium | reverse complement strand
AAGCGGCTTTGGAAGCCTCATATTTTTTTAGTCTTTGCTTAACGCCAGCAAATCCACCCTTCAATTGCTCTGACTGGTGTGAAAGCCGCAGGGCATACGAGAACACCCGCTGGCACTATGGATATCCGCCGCGGAAAAACGCCAATTTTGCATGGCTCCAGCACATTCTCAGCCATCTGTCCCCCACTGGGCGAGCTGTTGTACTTATGCCAAACGGTACGTTGACGACCCAGAATCTTATAGAGCGGGACATTCGGGAACGAATTTTGGATGACAAATGGGTGGAAGCGATCCTTGCACTTCCGCCAGGGCTTTTTCTCAGGACGCGCGTCCCTTGCTGCGCATGGGTTATAAATAGAGACATCCGTCGGGATGCGGTGCTCTTTGTCGATGCACGGCAACTGGATTTTTCTGAACAGCAGGATCGGCAAAAGGCCGTAGAAGTTCTTCGCCGATTCCGGGAAAACAACCGTCCGGAGGCAACGGAATGGTATGCAGCGGTTCCCATCGAAAGAATCAAGCAAACGGGCGGTATTCTTAGTCCCAATCTTTATACACGCCCACAGAAGCTGTCAATTCCCACTCTCCCGCAGCTGTCTGATGACTTCATCGCAGCGGCGGATGCACTGTGCACCCGAATCTCGTCCCCAACACTTTGTAAGAACATCCTGAAATGGAAAACGGCGAATCTCCCCCAGAATTGGGAGGAGTTGTATCTGACAGACATATACACGATCACAGGCGGCGCCGTTGCCAGGAAAGAGGCTTTTGGGCAAGGTATTCCCATGGCTGATGTAAAAACCGTGATTCGCCACATGTTTCTGCCAAAAGCCCTCCCTGCCTGCGTTCAGCTATCGGAAAAAGATGCCTGTAAATACGCTCTTCGTGCAGGGGATATCCTGCTGAACCGGAGCAGCGAAACCACTGATGAACTGGCCTGCTGCAGTGCGGTGCTGGAGGACCGCGCTGCCGTATACAGTGCTTATCTGAAGCGTTTGCGCCCTAATAATGCAAATCGGATCGATCCCCGGTACGCGGCGGCATACTTCCGCAGCAGAATCTACCGTCAGGAGGTTCAGCGTGTTTCCTTTGTTTATACAACAAGGGCAAATATGAACCTGCAGCAGCTCTCACAAATTCGTTTATACTGTCCCAGTACAAGCTGGCAGCAGGCTCTGGGAAAAACTCTGTATGATGTGGTACGCTTCGGTCAGGAGCACCGTGATCGGGAACTGGAGGCAGCTATCAGCCGATTTGTGGAAGTATTTATCGAAAGGTTCATCACATATCCTGTTTCACTTTTTCAAAAGGAGCGTGACCAGTGATGACACAAGTGGAACAAATGAAAATGGTCCTACTCTACGCCATGGATGAAATCGGCGGTGGCGGAAAGCGGCGTCAGGTTCTGCAGCATATTAACGACTGCCATTACTGGTACAAAAATGACGCCAATGACACGCCTAGCGCATCACGTCCATCGGAGCCAAAGTGGCGGAACAAATTTTCGTATGAACGGCAGCATCTGGTGGAAGCCGGCTATATGATGGATGGCGGAGATGGAAATTGGAGTATCACCGGAAGCGGAAAGGTGTATCTGCACCAGTTGATAGACCAGGCCCAGAACATGTCGGCAGAAGAGCCCCGGCTGTTCACGGCGGCTTTTTATCAAAAACTTTTTTCTGTGTCTCTGTCTCCAGAGGAACCGGATATGAATGAAACAGACGCGGAGGCCCACTACATCACCCGCGTCGCTGCAGAGTCCATGGACATCGCATCTACACCTTTCTCCCTCTCAAGCAGACCTCAACAAAAACCTGTGCCCCGTGTTTCCGGAAAGCGGAATATCTATCCGCGTGATCTGGTCGTAGCCAGACGCGCACTTGCCCGGGCGGCGCACCTCTGTGAGGCAGATCCCTCTCACACATCGTTTCTCCGCAGAAACAGCCGTTTTCTCTATATGGAGCCCCACCACCTGATCCCTATTTCCTGCACCGACTATTTCGGCGTCAATCTGGACCGGGAGCAGAATATCTTCTCTCTTTGCAGCAACTGTCACAACCAGATTCACTATGGCAGAAAAGAGGATGTCCGTGCATTGATCTCAAAGCTGTTTTCCGCAAGAGCAGAAGAACTGTGCGGAATCCTTGGCAGAACGATCAGTGTTGACGAAATCTATCAAATCTATGGCGTTTCCTGATGGGGCTATAGTCAGATCGAATGACAAAGGCATTGAGTATGGCGTACAGCAAAAGCCGGAGCGCAGATGCTTGCATCGAATAAAAAACAGGCCCCCGAAACTTGGGGGCCTGTTTTTCTACCGAATACTTTTTTGTTCCAGTCGGATTGACAAGACATGTTTTTCGATATATAATTCGAGTTATATATAATCTAAATTATATATCGAGGTGCACACATGCCAGCGAAAGCAAAAGTCACAAGAGAAATGATCGTCGATGCAGCCTTTGCGGTTGCCCGTGAAACGGGCGCGGAAAACATCAACGCAAGGACTGTCTCGGAAAGGCTGCATTGTTCCACACAGCCCGTCATGTATCATTTTGCAACGATTGAAGACTTGAAAAGAGCGGCCTATGCGAAGGCTGACCGTTATCATTCGGAATATCTGATGGAGCTGAAACATCCGCCCAATGGGGTCATGCTGGGAATTGGGCTGAATTATATCCGCTTTGCCATCGAAGAGCCCCATTTGTTCCGCTTCCTTTTCCAGTCGGATCACTTTGACGGAAAGACTCTGCTTGAACTGATCGACGCCGAGGAGCTTAGCCCTGTTCTCTCCGCTATGCAGAGCGCCTTAGGGATCAGTATGGAACAGACGAAAGCGGTCTTTTTGACTGTTTTTCTGTTTGCTCACGGGTATGCAAGCATCATCGCCAACAATTCGCTGAAATACGACGAGACGATCATAAATTCACATTTGGAGCAAGCCTATAGGGGCGCGATATTGGCCGCACAGGAGAAAATACCGGATGCTTAGACGCAACGCAGACTGGCGAATTTATTTGTACTGCGCTATCGTTTTATGGTGTGAGAAAAGGAGAAAATATATTATGAAAAACTGTGCGCTGGTCGTGATCGACCTGCAGAATGACATCACGAAACACTACAGGGAAATTATAGAAAACGTCAACAGGGCCATTGATCGGGCAGCCCAAAAGGAGCTGTGGGTGATTTACATTCAGCACAACAACCTGTCCGCCGGAACAAGAACATTCAAGCCCGGCACCCGTGGCGCGGAGCTGGTGCCGGAGCTGAACGTCGTATCTGACCACATCTTTACGAAGTCAAAAAGCAATGCCCTGACCAGTGAGGCGTTTGCCGCCTTCATTCAGGAGCACGGCATTACCGAGTTTTATATCGCCGGGGCCGATGCCACGGCCTGCATCAAATCCACCTGCTATAATATGACGAAAAACGGCTATACCGTTCATGTGCTGTCGGACTGCGTTACCAGTTACGATAAAAAGAAACTGCCGGAGATGCTCGCCTATTATGAGAGCAAGGGCTGCTCTGTCATGACGCTGTAAGAATTATGGGAAACATATCGTGGCCACAGCCACGAAACTCCCCCGCTCCCCTGTCATAAGCCACCCCCTCCCCCGCATATACTTGTCCGAGGTGATGGCAATGAAGCAATGGCTCAGGCGGGGCATGGCACTGGTGCTGGCGGCACTGACGCTGGTAACGGTGGCCGCCGCATCGGACGGCAGCGAGACGCGGAGCGGCAGCGCCGCCAAATGGCTGCTGCAATGGTCGCTGGGCGACTGGCTGCCGGCGGACGGCCTGTCGCTGCCCGCCATGCTGGCACTGTACCAGTCCCCCACGCTGCTGGCAGCGCATAGCGAGGTCTCCGCCGCACCGCAGGAGGAGCCGGATGCGCCGCAGGAGCCGGAACCGCCGGAAGCGGACACGCCCGCCGTCAGTGCGCCCTTACCGGTGACGCCCCGGACGGCGCTGGCCTTTCAGGACAACGGCGTGCCCTCCCAGACGGTGAACATCACCAACAAAGCGGGCTATACCGTGGTGCGGGGCATCTGCATCAAAAACGGCTCCAATAAGACGCTGGACGCCGACGCGCTGGCGGAGGAAGGCTTCGCCGCCCACCTGACGGACGAATCGCCGCAGGTACTGATCCTCCACACCCATGGCAGCGAGGCCTATACCATGCCCGCCGGGCAGGGCTATGTCTCTACCGGCACCTGCCGCACCAGCGACACCACCAAGAACGTGGTGCGGGTGGGTGACGAGATCGCGTCGGTGCTGTCGGGCTACGGCATCTCCGTGCTCCATGACCGGACGCTGTACGATGATCCGCTGTACGAAGGGGCCTACGGCCGGTCGGTGGTGGGCATCGAGGTATATCTGGAGAAATACCCCTCCATCTCCTTCATTCTGGACATCCACCGTGACGCGGTGGAGGACACCCAGCACCGGCAGTATAAGCTGATCTCGCTGGAGGATCCCAACGCCGCCCAGCTGAGCTTTATCATGGGCAGCAATCATGACGGTTGGCAGGAGAACCTGAAGCTGGCGGTAGCGGTCTCCGAGGCCATCACGGCGGACTATCCCACGGTGATGCGGCCCATCACGCTGCGGAACTCCAACTATAACCAGCACAAGTCCCTGGGCTCCATGCTGGTGGAGGTGGGCGCGGCGGGCAATTCGCTGGACGAAGCCCTCAACAGCGCCCGCATCTTCGCCGACGGCTTCGCCACGGTACTATTAAGCACCAAGACGTAATGAAAGCACAAAGCCCTGACCCGTTGGGTCAGGGCTTTGTATATGGTCTGTTTACCGTCGACGGCGGAACTTTTTGATGAGATATCCCAGTGCAAAGTAAATGCCAACCTCGGTGCAGCAGAGCAAAAGCATCCACGGAGACAGCACATACGCGCAGCCGCCGCACACAGCGGCGTAAAGCAGCAGCGTCATCACCGCTGCCCCAAAATTCCGGGTTCCCGGCCTGTTATCCCACAAGGTAATGGGAACCATCAACAGGAGAAGTGCACCGCCAAACAGGAAGCTCTCCCAAAAATCGCTATAAGACGGGCTGCCCCGCAACAGGATCAAAGTGACAATGGCATTCACGCTGGAAAAGCCATAAGCGCAGAGGATCGTGAATAAGGGGTTCCGTTTGGGCGTTGTCAGGCGGATCCGGTTCTTTTTGGCTTCCACGTTACCGGTTGCGCTTGGCCATGGCGGAGATCAGTGGGAACTTGCCCATGATATACTCATAGCTGCCGCGGCCATGGGGCAGCATACAGGCCGAGCAATCCTTCACGCCGTTTTCCAACCACTTGAAATTGCCGCCGCATTGACTGCCCAAGGCGTACAGCGGGCAGTAGCAGAACAGGCAGTTGAAATCCTCCGGATGGTTGGTGGCGTGGCAGGGGAAAAACTCGCACTCCTTATGCTGCATGAAGGAATAGCGGCACTCGCTGGGCTTCTTGCCAAATACGTTATCGCTCATTCCACCGTCACCAGTCCTTCTTCGCCCACCGTCACCTGCATGCCGGTCTTGACGTATTCCAGAAATTCCTCGCCCAGACTGTCCACCACAGGCATCTTGCCGTCGGTCCATACGTCGCCCAGGATCGCGCCGCTGGCGGCCAGCGAGTCGATGGGCATGGAGAACAGCATGCAGGCGGGCTGCTTGCCCAGCGCACAGGCGGTGAACAGCACCATGCCGCCGGTGGTGGAGCCGATGGTCATGGGCAGGCACAGGGCCTTGCCCAGCATGGGCTTTTTATAGAGGTCGGCGTTGTTCTGGTCGCCGCACTTCACTTTCTTGTCGCCGAACATCAGCGCCATCTGATAGCTGGCCAGCGTGTTGAAGCCGCCATGGCTCACCAGCGCTTCCGCCTGACAGGTGCCGGGCACTACAACGCGGCCCTTAAACTCCTTCATATCAGTCGACCTCCCTTCCGGTGATGATGTCCAGGATCTCCCGCTCGGTATAGTACCGGGCGCTGGTATAGGTGCGCAGCTTGTTAGAGGAGGTGATGACCGCCTTCTTCTTGCACAGGGGGTTGTTCATGTACATCAGCGGACAGATATAGCTGACCACCACGCCCATGTTGTGCAGCCGCGCCGCATAGACGGTGTCCTGCTCGAAGGCCTTGATGACGGCAGGGGCGGCAGTGAACACCGTGGGAACGGCCACCTTGTCCCGGCCGTTCAGCCGCAGATTCTGCTCCACCGCATCCGTCCAGTCGTGGAGCTGCTTCAGGGACATGTGGGGACAGCCCACGAAGCACAGCTCCGGCTTGGCGTGGGGATCCTTCCACATGACAGGATAGCTGTCCTTCACCCGCTGGAGCTCCGCGTCGTCGATGACGTAGACCTTGGCATTCTCCGCGATCAGACTCTCGCCCTGCTCCTTGGCCTCGGGGGTCAGTCCGGCGATGTGGTACAGGCCCACCGCGCCATTGGAGGCGGTGGCCGCGCCGAAGTCCTTCAGATACGTTTTCGCGCCGTCGTCCAGCTCAGTACCCAGCCATGTGTTCATGCCCTTGATGTAGGGCACCTCCTCCATGACCTTCATGCCGATGGCGCTGCCCAGCAGCTGGGGCTCGGGACAGGAGGTGCAGCGTACCTCCACCACCCATGTGGCCTTGCGGCCCGCGTCGGTCAGCAGGCCGAACTCCGGCACGAAGCCCGCGATGCTGCCCATCAGCTCCAGAATACCGGAGTTTCGGTTGCACCGCGCGCCCAGTACGGAGTTGGCGTACACCACGGCGGAGGACTCCGCCCAGCTCAGCACGTCTCCCTTTTTGGGGACGTTGCCCACCTCGTCCATATAGCAGGTGCAGGTATAAGCGTCGTCGCTGACGATGCCCAGCTTGCGCATCTGCTCCTCATACCGCTCCTGCTGCGTATACATGATCTTCTTGAACACCACGTCCTCCAGAAGGCCGGAGGGGACGTTTTCATCCAGTGGGCGGGGATCGGCGGTGAAGCGCTGGCCGTCGGTCAGTCCGGCGGCGATCAGCTGGTCGTACAGGTCGTACACCGGCTTCATCACGTCCAGACCGAAGCTGATGACCGTGTGGCCGTATTGGCTGGTGACAGGCACCATCCGCTCCGCGCCGAAGGCGTCGCCGTACATGACCAGTGTTTTGACCACCTTGGCCATGACCTCGCCTTTTTCGCCGTCAAGCAGCGCCTGCTGCTGGGGAGTCAGGATCATGGGATCACTTCCTTTTCATTTGGTAGCACCATTGTACCAGTCCCCGCAGGGATTGTCAACGAAACAAAAGCACCCCAATGGGTGGCGAAGCTTTCCGCTTTTCCGTGGCCGCTGTTTAAAAATTGTTTCATTTTGATTTACAAATTCGTTACATCCTTTTCAGGATTTTTTAAGATTTCTGCGGTATGATGTACCCAGATCAAAAAGAAACGCGAGTCTTTTTCTTCATTCTCCTCTCTCTTTTTCATTATTTGCAGCAAAAGGCGCACCGGCTCTCCCACCGGTGTGCCTTTTGCTGTTATCGCTTTCCCAGCCATTGCCGCAGCTGCTCCCACAGCTCCACCGAACGGAAGCGCAGCACATAGCCGGCGTCCTCCCCGGTGATAAGGCTCACGTCGTCGTCCGTCAGTCCGGCGGCAACGGCGGTTCGGGGCATGTCGGTGGCGGCGGCGGTACACAGGGGCGGATACACCACGCACCACCAGTTCTGCCCCTCCCCTTCGCCGATCACCAGCCGCAGAGCCATGTACTCCCCAGCCGGCAGGGAAAAGCCGTCATACTCCTTCAGCGGGAACTCCGTGCTGGCCAGCTGGGCCGTCACCGGATAGT
>CAVBAZ010000037.1:0-3019 GCA_963593515.1 Bacteroidaceae bacterium | reverse complement strand
CGAACAACGCTGTTGCGTCTACCGTGCGGCGGGGTGAGGTCACCCCGCCCTACGGATGTCTATCGGTAGTCGTTGCGTAGGGCGGCATGACCACATACCGCCGCTACACTGCGTTACCGGACGATCAGGCTCTCCCGCTCGGCACCCACGGAGACATAGCCGATGTGGCAGCCGATGGCCTGCTCCACATACTCCACATAGTCACGGGCGGCCTGGGGCAGCTCCTCCCAGGTGCGTGCGCCGGAGATGTCGCACTGCCAGCCGGGACGGTACTCCATCACGGGCTTGGCCTGCTCCAGCACCGCGGGGAAGGGGAACTCGTGGATGACCTGACCATCGATCTCATAGGCGGCGCAGACGGGGATCTCGGCCATATAGCTGAGGATATCCAGCTTGGTCAGGGCAATGTTGGTCGCGCCCTGCACCTCCACGCCGTAGCGGGTAGCCACCAGATCAATGGGGCCAACGCGGCGGGGACGGCCGGTCTTTGCGCCGTACTCGGCACCGGCCTCGCGGAGCTTCTCGGCATCCTCGCCGAACCACTCGCAGGTGAAGGGGCCTTCGCCCACGCAGGAGGAATAGGCCTTCACCACGCCCACCACCTCGTCAATTTTGGCGGTAGGCAGACCAGCGCCCACAGGGGCGTAAGCGGCGATGGTGTTGGAGGAAGTGGTATAGGGATAGATACCGTAGTCCAGATCACGCAGCGCGCCCAGCTGGCCCTCGAACAGGATGGACTTGCCCTCGGCCTGTGCCTTGCGCAGATAGCGGCTCGTGTCGGCTACATAGGGACGGACCTGACCGCCGAAGCGATCCAGCCAATCCAACATCTGCTCCATGGTGTAGCCCTCTGCGCCGTAGACTTCACGCAGGATCAGGTTCTTCCACTCCAGCAGATCCTGCAGATGGGCCTTCAGATGCTCAGGGTGCAGCAGTTCACCGGCCTGAATGGTTTTCTTCTGGTACTTATCGGAATAGAACGGCGCGATGCCCTGCTTGGTGGAGCCGTACTTCTTATCCTTGAGGCGGGCCTCCTCCAGCGCGTCCAGCTCGCGGTGCCACGGCAGCAGCAGGGACGCCCGGTCGCTGACCATCAGATTTTCCGGGGAAATGGACACACCGGCGGCGCGGAGCGTCTCGATCTCACCGATCAGATTCTCGCAGTCCATGGCAACGCCGTTGCCCAGCACGTTCATTACGCCCTTGCGGAAGATGCCGGAGGGCAGCAGGTGCAGGGCAAACTTGCCCATGTCGTTGATGACGGTGTGACCGGCGTTGCCGCCGCCCTGATACCGCACCACCACGTCATACTGCTCTGTCAGGTAGTCCACCATGCGGCCCTTACCCTCGTCGCCCCAGTTGATACCCACGATCGCACAATTCGCCATAACTGCCTCCTGTTATATTCTATCATATTTGATCACTTATTTCTACCATTAGCGCCCTTTTTCAGAACACCCAGTTGTTGATTATACCTCCAATCGAGTCATAAGTAAATATCTAATTTTATATATTAAGCATTAGTAATTCTTCTTTCGCAGGCGTGTCCCGCTGAGATATCCACACTTCCCATTGTGCTCCTTAACGGAAAGACTATTTGACATTGTTGAAAATTTTCGTTAGAATAGAAATAATACCCCTTTGAAAGCCGAGGGAGGAAAGTGAGGAGTACTATCTAAAATGCTCAATGAGCGCAGTCTTTTATCGCAGTTCCTACATTTCGTGGCCGCTACGGTGGCATCGCTGATGGTGTTCAGCCTGTATTCCATTGTGGATGGGCTGATGGTTGCCAAGGGCGTGGGAGAATACGCCATGGCGGCGGTGAATCTGGCAGTGCCGTTCACCAACGTGCTGTTCTCCATCGGCATCATCTTCGCCGTAGGCACCAGCACCATTATTGCCATCTACTTAGGCAGGGGCGAGGGCGAAAAGGCCAACAGCCTGTTCAGCCAGAACACGGTGCTGCTGACGTGCATCGGTCTGACCATCACAGTGCTGGTGTTCGTCTTTCTGGAGCCGTTCGCCGTGCTGCTGGGCGCGAAGGGCGTCACCTACCAGTACACCATGGACTATCTGCGGGGACTTGCACCCTTTGCGGTGTGCTTCATCGTGTCCTACAACATGGAGGTGCTCATCAAGACCGACGGCTATCCCCGCATCGCCATTCTGACGGTCATTGCCGGATGCCTGACCAACTGCGTGCTGGACTATGTAGCCATTTTCCTTCTGGACTGGGGCGTTTGGGGCGCGGCCTTTGCCACGGGACTTTCCCAGCTGCTGACCTGCGTCATTTATCTGCGCCACTTCCTGCGGGGACACAACACCTTCCATTTTGTGAAATTCAAAATGGATTGGCATATCTACAAGCGGCTCCTCCCCATCGGTGTGGCCGACGGCGTAACGGAGCTGTGCAACGGCGTGATGATCTTCCTCTTCAACCGCATCATCCTGCGGTGTCTGGGAGATGACGGACTGGTGTGCTACACCATCATTGCCTATGTGAACACCCTGATCATCAACACTATGCTGGGCATCTCCCAAGGCAGCCAGCCGCTGGTGAGTTATCACTATGGCAAGGAGGACGCGGCGGGCTATCGCAGGCTGCTGCGGTACGGCTTTACGGCGGTGGGGATCATGACAGTGGTCATCTGCGCCGTCGTGATGGTGTTCGCGCCCCAGATCGCCGGTATTTTCCTTGGAACCGAAAATCCCGCGCTGGTGGCAGATGCCGCCGGGGCACTGCGGCGGTACGGCCTGTGCTATCTGCTGCTGGGCAGCAACGTCCTGATGGGCGGCTTCCTGACGGCGGTAGAGCGTCCCACCGGTGCCATCTGTATCTCCGTGGGCCGGGGACTGGTGTTTCAGGCCGCGGCACTGGCAGTGCTGGCCTTCACCATCGGCGGCAGCGCCATCTGGTACGCACCGGTGATCTCCGAGGTTGTCTGCGCCGTGATGGCGGTGTGGTTCTTGAGAAGGTTTTTGAAGAAAGCATAAAGAAGGATGCCGTGCCCGCGGGCAC
>CAVBAZ010000036.1:0-9188 GCA_963593515.1 Bacteroidaceae bacterium | reverse complement strand
GTGGACGTTATGCCCTTCCAAAAAGCGGTGGAGACGGCCCGTGACAAAGCGCTTCCCGGTGATGTGGTGACGCTGTCGCCCGCCTGCGCGGCCTTTGACCAGTTCAAGAATTTTGCCGAGCGGGGCAAGACCTTCAAGGCCATCGTCAACAGCTGGGAGGAATAAGGATAAGCCGCCCCGGCATACCCTTCCCGTGAGGGGAGGTGCGTGCCGTGGGACGCTTGCGCTATCTTCGCCTGACCGGGCGGCAGCGGGCGGGGATATGGCTGACGCTGCTGGCGTTGGCGCTGCTGGCGGCAGCGGCGTCGCTGCTGTGGCACTTGAAGCCGGTGATGACCAGCATGGCCACGACAAGGGTGGCCAACACCGTCAACCGCATCGTGTCCGCCGCCGTCAACGAGGCGGTGGCCGACGGTGAGATCGATTATCAGAACTTCGTCATCTTCGACAAGGACGACACGGGGCATATCACCGCCCTGCGCAGCAACGTGGCGGAGGTGAACCGCATGCAGGGCCGCATCGCCGACGAGATACTGCTCCGGCTGTCGGAGATCTCCACCAGTGAGCTGGAGATCCCGCTGGGGACGCTGACCGGCTCGGCGCTGCTGGCGGGGCGCGGCCCCAGCCTGTATGTGCGGATGCAGGCGGTAGGCAGCGCCAGCGCTACCTTCCGCAACCAGTTCACCGCCGCGGGCATCAACCAGACCCGGCACCAGATCTTTCTGGATGTGGATGTATACATGAGCATCCTGCTGCCGGGGATGAAGACCTCCACCAAGGTCTCCAACGAGATCGCCGTGGCGGAGACGGTGATCGTGGGCGGCGTGCCGGATACCTATACCTATTTCAGCACCGTGCCCGACGAGATCGGCCAATATGCCGAGGATTATATCATGAACAACGGATAAATGAGGAAACGCCATGGATTATCGTGAAGAAATGAAGCAGCTGCGGGAGACCCTGAACGCCAACGGGTATCTCTACTATGTGCTGGACGCGCCTACCATGTCAGACTATGAGTACGACCATCTGCTGCGGCGGCTGGAGGATCTGGAGAAGGAGCATCCGGAGGAGATCACCCCGGATTCCCCCACCCAGCGGGTGGGCGGCAAGCTTCTCAGCCAGTTTGAGGAGGTGTGGCACGAGGTGCCGCTGGAGAGCTTGCAGGACGTGTTTAACGGCGAGGAGGTGCGGGACTTTCTGGAGAAGGTGGCCGCCGACCTGCCCGCCGCCCTGTACAGCGTGGAGCCTAAGGTGGACGGCCTGTCCGTGGCGCTGGAGTACCGGGACGGCGTGTTCGTCCGCGGCGCTACCCGCGGCGACGGCAGGGTAGGGGAGGATGTGACGGAGAACCTCCGCACCATCCGCTCCATCCCCATGACGCTGCCGGAGAAGCTGCCCCATCTTATCGTCCGGGGCGAGGTCTATATGGCCCGCAGCGTGTTCGAGGAGATCAACGCCCGGCGGGAGATCGAGGGCAAGCCCCTGATGGCCAATCCCCGCAACGCTGCCGCAGGCTCTCTGCGTCAGCTGGATCCCAAGATCGCCGCCCAGCGGCGGCTGGATATCGCCATTTTCAATTTGCAGCTGGCCGAGGGCCGGGAGTTCACCACCCATACCGAGACGCTGGAGTATCTGGCCAGCCAGCGCTTCAAGGTCATTCCCCACAAGCCGCTGGGCAAAGCGGAGGACATCCTCACTGAGATCGCCCGGCTGGGGGACGAGCGCATGGCCTTCCCCTTCGACATCGACGGCGCGGTGGTGAAGCTGGACAGTCTGCCGGAGCGTGAAGTGCTGGGCAGCACCGCCAAGTGTCCCCGCTGGGCGGTGGCCTACAAGTACCCGCCGGAGCAGAAGCCATCGGTTTTGAAGGATATCGTGGTGCAGGTGGGCCGCACCGGCGTGCTGACCCCCAAGGCGGTGCTGGAGCCGGTGCGTCTGGCGGGCACCACCGTCACCTACGCTACGCTGCACAATCAGGACTTCATCACGGCCAAGGATATCCGCATTGGTGATACCGTCATCGTCCAGAAGGCGGGCGAGATCATCCCGGAGATCGTGGAGGTGGTAAAGGACAAGCGTCCGGCGGGCGCTGTGCCTTACTATCTGCCGGAGGTGTGCCCCGTGTGCGGCGCACCGGTGAGCCGGGACGAGGACGGCGCGGCCATCCGCTGTACCGGCGCCGAGTGTCCTGCCCAGCTGCTGCGGAACCTGACCCATTTCACCAGCCGCGCCGCCATGGACATCGACGGCGTAGGCCCGGCAGTGATCCAGTCGCTGGTGGACAGCGGCCTTGTAAAGACCGCTGCCGACCTGTACCGCTTGCAGGTGCAGGACATTGCCCAGCTGGACCGCATGGGCGAGAAGTCCGCCGCCAACGCCGTGGCCGCCATCGAAAAGAGCAAGGAGAACGACCTGTGGCGGCTCATCAGCGCTCTGGGTATCCGTCAGGTGGGCGACAAGGCCGCCAAGGTGCTGGCTGCCCATTTCGGCAGCTTCGACGCTCTGGCCGCCGCGTCGGAGGAGGAACTGACCGCCATCGACGATGTGGGCCCCATCACCGCCCGGTATATCCGCCAATGGCTGGAAAGTCCCCAGTCGCAGGACTTGCTTGCCCGGCTCCGTGATGCGGGCGTCAACATGACCAGCCATCAGGAGAAGGTGGACGACCGTTTTGCCGGACAGACCTTCGTGCTGACCGGCACGCTGGAGAAATTCACCCGTGACGAGGCCGCCGCCATGATCGAGCAGCGGGGCGGCAAGGCCAGCGGCTCGGTATCCAAGAAAACCACCTATGTGGTGGCCGGTGAAAACGCCGGAAGCAAGCTGCGCAAGGCGCAGGAGCTGAATATCCCCGTGCTGACGGAGGACGAATTCCTCTCGATGCTGCAATGACACATATCCGATAAAAGGAGGGCCTTTCTATGGCAGACAACACCGATCTGAAGCTGAGACATCAGGTAATTTACAGTATTTTCGTCCGCGGACACACGAAGGAGGGCACCTTCCGCGCCCTGGAGGGCGATCTTGACCGCCTGCGGGCGCTGGGCGCGGATATCCTGTGGCTGATGCCCATTCATCCCATCGGCGAGGAGGGCCGCAAGGGCACCATGGGCAGCCCCTACGCCATCCGGGACTATCGGGCGGTGAACCCGGACATGGGCACCATCGACGACCTGCGCCATCTGGTGGACGCCATCCACGACCGGGGCATGAAGTGCATCATTGACGTGGTGTATAATCACACCTCGCCGGATTCCGTGCTGGCTGCCGAACATCCGGAGTTCTTCCTGCGGGACCAGCAGGGTAAGCCTACCCGCAAGGTGGCCGACTGGTGGGACATCGTGGATCTGGACTACACCAACCGCGACCTGTGGCGCTATCAGATCGACACGTTGAAGCAGTGGGCCGCCATTGTGGACGGCTTCCGCTGCGACGTGGCCAGCGCCGTGCCGGTAGAGTTTTGGCAGCAGGCCCATGACGAGGTGGAGACCGTCCGCCCCGGCTGCATCTGGCTGGCGGAGAGCGTCCACGGCGCTCATGTGCTGGCCATGCGGAAAATGGGCGCTTACTGCGCCACGGACACCGAGCTGCATCAGGTATTCGATATGAGCTACGACTACGACGTGTGGCCGTGGTACGAGGGCGTGCTGACCGGTAAGGTGACCCTGCGGGAGTACGCCAATATCCTGAACTATCAGGAACTGACCTACCCCAACAGCTATGTAAAGGCCCGCTATCTGGAAAACCACGATACGCCCCGTGGCGCTTCGTGGATGCACAGCGACACGCAGCTGGACAATTGGCTGGCATTCCTCTATTTCCAGCGTGGTGCAACGATGCTGTACAGTGGCATGGAGTACGCGCCCTGTGAGCGGGTGGACTTCTTCGAGAACCAGAGCAACTACGGCGACATGCGCCGGGACGTGCAGCTCCAGCTGCGGAAGCTGAAGGAGATCAAGGAGACCCTGCCCATCACCGGCGGCTATTGGCTGGAGGAGGCGGACGGTCTGATGCTGGGCCATTACGAAGGCCCGGAGGGCAAGGTGCTGGGCGTGTTCGACCTGCTGGAGCATGGCGCGGGCCGCGTGAAGGTGGAGCTGCCCGACGGAACGTACCAGAACCGTCTGGGCGGCAGCGTGACCGTAACGGACGGACATCTTGCGTTTGACGGTGCGCCTGTGGTGATCTGATTTGACTTTTTTGACAAAAAAATTTGCCTATCATCGGGGAAAACGCAGAAATCCTATCGGCTGAATTGACTTTCCCCCGAAACGTGTTACCATATAATATTGTATATCTGTGCGTTTTTGCCGCGTTTTTGCGGTGAAATGTGCTCGGAATAAAGAGGAGGAAAAGAGAAATGAGTAAGCTCATGAAGATCTGTGACGGTAACGAAGCGGCGGCATATGTGGCATATGCCTTCTCGGAGGTTGCCGCCATCTATCCCATCACGCCGTCCAGCCCCATGGCCGAGCACGCGGATGAATGGTCTGCCAAGGGCAAGAAGAACATTTTCGGCCAGACTGTCCGTCTGGTGGAGATGCAGTCCGAGGCGGGTGCCTGCGGCGCATGTCACGGCGCGTTGGAGGCCGGTGCGCTGGCCACCAGCTTCACCGCTTCCCAGGGCCTGATGCTGATGATCCCCACCATGCACCGTATCTCCGGCGAGCGTCTGCCCGGCGTGCTGCATGTGGCGTCCCGTACCGTGGGTACCCATGCGTTCTCCATCTTCGGCGATCACTCCGACGTGATGAACTGCCGCCAGACGGGCTTTGCCCTGCTTTCCAGCGGCAGCGTCCAGCAGGCCGCCGACCTGGCCGCCGTGGCCCATCTGAGCGCCATCAAGGCCCGCATCCCCTTCCTGCACTTCTTTGACGGCTTCCGCACCAGCCACGAGATCCAGAAGATCGACGTGCTGGATTACGACGAGTACGCCAAGCTGGTGGACTATGACGCGCTGGCCAAGTTCCGCGCCAACGCTCTGAATCCTGAGGATCCCCGCATGCGCTCTCTGGTGGATAACCCCGATATCTACTTCCAGCTGCGCGAGTCCAACAACACCGACTATGCCAACCTGCCCGACGTGGTGGAGGACTACATGGCCCAGATCAGCAAGCTGACCGGCCGTGAGTACCACCTGTTCAACTACTACGGCGCACCCGATGCTGAGCGCGTCATCGTGGCCATGGGCTCCGTCTCCGGCTGCGCCCAGGAGGTCGTCAACTACCTGAACGCCAAGGGCGAGAAGGTGGGCTTCCTGCAGGTACATCTGTTCCGTCCCTTCTCCGCCAAGCACCTGCTGGCCGCCATGCCCAAGACGGTGAAGAAGATCGCCGTTCTGGATCGCGTGAAGGAAGCCGGTTCCATCGGTGAGCCTTTGTACGAGGATATCTGCGCCGCCTACATCAACGATGCTGACCGCCCCCTGATCTACGCCGGCCGTTACGGCCTGTCCAGCAAGGACACCACCCCCGCCCAGATCAAGGCCGTGTTCGACAACCTGTCCAAGGATGAGCCCAAGAACCACTTCACCATCGGCATCGAGGACGATGTGACCCATTTGTCCCTGCCCATCGGTGCGCCTCTGCTGACCGAGCCGGAAGGCACCATCGCCTGCAAGTTCTGGGGTCTGGGCTCCGACGGTACCGTGGGCGCCAACAAGAACTCCATCAAGATCATCGGCGAGACCACCGACATGTATTGTCAGGCGTATTTCGAGTACGATACCAAGAAGTCCTTCGGTATCACCAAGAGCCACCTGCGCTTCGGCAAGCACCCCATCAGCTCCACCTACTACGTCTCCAACGCGGACTTCATCGCCTGCCACAACCAGACGTATCTGACCAAGTACGACATCATCTCCGAGCTGAAGCCCCACGGCAGCTTCCTGCTGAACTGCGAGTGGACGGAGAACGAGCTGGAGCAGCACATCCCCGGCGACATCCTGAAGTACATTGCCGAGAATGACATCAAGTTCTACATCATCGACGCCAACAAGGAGTCTCAGGCGCTGGGTCTGGGCAACCGCTCCAACATGGTGCTGCAGGCCGCCTTCTTCAAGCTGGCCAACGTCATCCCCGTTGAGGACGCCGTGGAGCACATGAAGGCCGCCGTCAAGAAGACCTACGGCCTGAAGGGCGAGAAGATCGTCAACATGAACATCGCTGCCGTGGATGCCGGTATCAACGCGCTGGTAGAGGTCAAGGTGAAGCCCGAGTGGAAGAACCTGTCCGGCGCCGCCATCAAGCCCGCCGCCGAGGATCTGCCCTACGTCATCAAGAACATTCTGGTGCCCATCAACGCCCAGAAGGGCGACGATCTGCCTGTCTCCGCCTTCAAGGGCATGGAGGACGGCACCATGCCGCTGGGCACCTCCCGCTATGAGAAGCGCGGTATTGCCACCCATCTGCCTGTGTGGGACGCCACCGAGTGCCTGCAGTGCAACATGTGCTCCTTCGTCTGCCCCCACGCCGTCATCCGTCCCTTCCTGCTGGACGAGGCCGAAGCCGCCAACGCCCCCGAGGGTCTGGTGATGGTGGATGCCAAGGGTTCCCAGCTGGCCGGTATGAAGTACGCCATGGGCGTGTCCACGCTGGACTGCACCAGCTGCGGCAGCTGCGTTTCCTCCTGCCCCAAGGGCGGCAAGGCCCTGAAGATGGTGCCCACCCACGAGGTGTCTCTGGATCAGACCAATTGGGAGTACCTGTTCAACCTGCCCATCAAGGGTGACAAGGTGGATAAGTTCAGCCTGAAGGGCAGCCAGTTCAAGCAGCCGCTGGTGGAGTTCAACGGCGCCTGCGCCGGCTGCGGCGAGACCCCCTATATCAAGCTGCTGACCCAGCTGTTTGGCGACAAGATGTATCTGGCCAACGCCACCGGCTGCACCCAGGCCTGGGGTGCGGCAATGCCCTGCGTTCCCTACTGCAAGAACCAGGAGGGCAAGGGTGTTGCTTGGAGTAACTCCCTGTTTGAGAACAATGCCGAGTTCTCCTATGGTATGTGCCTGGCGGTCAAGCAGCTGCGCGACTGCGTCACCGGCTATGTGAAGGAGCTGGACGCCCTCACCAAGGACGAGGCGGTCAAGGCCGCTATCGCCAAGTATCTGGAGACCTATGACGATCTGGATGCCTCCACGCCCGCTACCGCCGCTCTGGTGGCCGTGCTGGAGAACGGTACGTTCTCCGCCGACGAGCAGAAGCTGGTGGACGAGATCCTCAAGCGCAAGAAGGATCTGTCCAAGAAGACCATGTGGATGTACGGCGGCGACGGCTGGGCCTACGATATCGGCTACGGCGGTCTGGATCACGTTTTCGCCATGGGCGAGGATGTGAACGTGCTTCTGGTGGATACCGAGGTGTACTCCAACACCGGCGGACAGTCCTCCAAGGCCACTCCCGTTGGCGCTGTGGCGCAGTTTCAGGCCAGCGGTAAGAAGACCAAGAAGAAAGACCTTGGCATGCTGATGATGACCTATGATAACGTCTATGTGGCCCAGTGCTCCATGGGCGCCAACCCCAACCAGCTCATCAAGGCCATCAAGGAAGCCGAAGCCCACAAGGGCCCGTCTCTGGTGATCTGCTACGCGCCCTGCATCAACCACGGCATCAAGAAGGGCATGAACAATGTCCAGCAGGAGATGAAGGACGCCGTCGCTTCCGGCTACTGGAATCTGTATCGCTACGATCCCAGCACCAAGAAGTTCACCCTGGATTCCAAGGAGCCCACCATGCCGCTGTACGACTTCATGAAGGGCGAGGTGCGTTACGCTTCTCTGGAGCTGAGCTTCCCCGAGAACGCCAAGACCCTGTTTGCCGAGGCGGAAGAGGATGCCAAGATCAAGTACGAATCCTACAAGCGCCGCAGCGAAAACTAAAGCATAAAAAAATCTCCGGTCTTACGACCGGAGATTTTTTTATGCAGTGAAGGGATAGATTTTAGGGGCAACTCAGACCACCAGTTTAGTGGATCATCAAATACTGCCGTCACCACCCATAAGAGCGGTCATCTCCTCGATACGCTCCAGTGGGAATGGAGGCTCACACAAAGGCTTCATGGCAATGCTCATGAGCTTCATGGGGTTATCGTCCGCTGCCACACGGTTGGAACTGAGTGCTCCGCAGCGTTTGCAGCGATGGATGATAGCCCATTCGCCGCCTTTTCGGACCCAAACAGCTACCGGTTCCATGATACCGCCACAATCCGAAGCCCGGTCACCCGGCTCAATGTCAACATGGAGACTGGAAAGACAATTGGGACAGTGATTGCGGTGTTCACTTCCAGCATTTTGTGGTGTACAAAGCCGGCCGCAGACCTTGCAGGTGAAGCTGTCGTGGCAGGCGTGTGTTTTATAATAGCCTCTTTCAAATGTTCTGCGTTTATTTTCGCGGTTCATGATTGATCCTCCTGAAAATGTTGTGACTCTTTCGGGAGGAACGGCGTGTGCAAATTTGCCGACCTCCCGGTCAGCCCACACGCTCCAGTGATAAAGTAGTGAGTTTCAAAAAATTCTCCTTAAATTTCAGTATAATAAAGATTTGGAATCTGCGTGATCAAGAGATTCATTCTCATACCACTGAGAAGAGTAAAACGTTGCGGTATGCCGCCGGAGGCGGCATACTTGAAAAGCTGTCTTCATTACGTTACGCGGCCTTTTTCTTCATCAGGAGACTGCACAGCAGTCCCGCGCCGAGGCCCAGAATGACCGCCAGCAGAACCATCTCTGCCGCCATGCCGAAGAAGGCGACACCCAGAGCGCTGCGCTCCAAGACGATGATGGCAATGTCCGCCAAAAGCTCGCACAGCACCAGCAGCCCGCCCACCACAGCGATGGGCACCCACGGACGTTTCTGGCTCCGGAAGATCACCGCCTGCAGCAGAAATGCCATCACCAGCGCGGCGGGGATCATAAGCGTCATGCCGAACTCCCAGAAGGAGAACAGGGCACGGATAGAATGAAACAATAACATAGGGATCCTCCTTGTTGCGTTTCGTCGTCATGTGCGGATTCTGTATGGGGAAACACAGTGGCACGCCGTTCAGCGTTTCAAGTCAGGCAGAACCAGCCGATTTACTGCTTCCTTTTGTCCATTATACCTTTTAATAAAGAATCTGTCAAGAAACGCACATTGTTGTGTATGTGTAACAAAATCGTTGGCAAGGGGGGCTGGCATCAAAATCAGCATGGA
>CAVBAZ010000035.1:0-2169 GCA_963593515.1 Bacteroidaceae bacterium | reverse complement strand
CCTTGTACCTGCCTGTGAAGCTGTTCAAAAACCTTATATGAAAAGCAGCCGCCCGGAGCTCCGGGCGGCTGCTCTATTGCGATAGGACTTGCTGCCGGTGGATCAGATGACGTGATATTCCTTCAGCAGCTTTTCGATGTCGGTGCCTTCCAGCTTGTCCAGCACCTTCTTGACGGCCAGCTTCTCCACAAGACCCATCTCCATGTCGGTGGCCTTCTTGCCGTCCCGCAGCTTCACGGTAGCGTTCAGCAGGTCGCGCACATCGTAGACGCTGCCCCAGACCTCCGGCACGCCGCGGTCCACGTTCAGCAGGGTGTACACGGCCTCCATGCCGGTGCGCATGGAATACTCGGTGGTGAAGATGGTGTCGCGGGGCGTCTCGGCGAACTGGCCCAGGAAGGCAAAGTTCACGCTGCCGTCAGGCACCACATTGGGCCGGTCGCCGTAGGCGCGGGGCATGAAGAACGCGTCGATATACGGCATCATGACGGGCACGGTGTTGGCGCTGTTCTCCGCCAGATCGGCGATCTGATCCTCCGGCACGCCGATGTGGTACAGCCACTCCATGCAGATCTCCTTGCCGGTGCATTCCCGCATGGGCTTCTTCACGAAGTCGCCGGGCTTGTCGGTGAACAGAGAGTAGACCCACACCAGGCAGTGATCCTTGGGCTGATCCCGGAACTGTGGCTGGCGGTTGATGGTCCAGCTCATGAGCCAGCTGGAGTCCTTCACAGTGACGATGCCTCCAGTGACCACATGGCCGGTGAAGGGGTCCCGCTTGCAGATGTTCTTGATATAGGGGATGATCTTCTGGTCCAGCGTCTCCACGGTGGCGCTCATCCAGTTGGTCTGCTCCGGGTCGTGGCAGAACTTGTCGGGATGGCCGAAGGAGGGATCCTGCGCGGCGATCTTGCGCCACATGTCCCAGCCGCCGCCCTCCTTCAGCTCGGTGTTGTAGGCGGCAGGCTTGTCCTGACTGCCCATGGAGGAGTTCTCCACGCAGCCGCCGTTGGTGATGAACACCAGATCGTTCTCTGTCAGGTCGATGCCGCCGACCTCGCCGTTCTCGATGATGTCGATGCGCTTGGCCAGCTTGTGCTTCGGGTCGGAGCAGTCGAACTCCACGTTTGTCACCTGCACGCCGTAGTGGAACTGGACGTTGTGGCTCTCCAGATACTTCACCATAGGCAGGATCATGGACTCATACTGGTTGTACTTGGTAAAGCGCAGGGCGGTGAAGTCGGGCAGGCCGCCGATGTGGTGGATATACCGCTGGATATAGAGCTTCATCTCCAGCGCGCTGTGCCAGTTCTCAAAGGCGAACATGGTGCGCCAGTACAGCCAGAAGTTGGAGTTCAGCACTTCCTCATCAAAGAAATCGGTGATGCGTTTGTCCTGCAAGTCCTCGTTGGGAGTGAAGAACAGCTTCATGATCTCCATAGCGCCCTTGTCGGAGATATCGAACTTGCCGTCGGTGTGGGCGTCCTGTCCGCGGTTGACGGTGGCGCGGCACAGGGAGTAGTTGGGATCCTCCTTGTTGAGCCAATAGTACTCGTCCAGGACGCTGACGCCCTCCGTCTCGATGGAGGGGATGGAGCGGAACAGATCCCACATGACCTCGAAATGGTTGTCCATCTCGCGGCCGCCCCGCATGACGTAGCCCAGATTCTCGAACTTATAGCCATCGCAGGCGCCGCCGGGCAGGTTGCCCTTCTCCAGCACATGGACGTGCTCACCCTTCATCTGGCCGTCTCGCACCAGATAGCAGGCGGCGGTCAGAGCAGCAAGGCCGCTGCCCACGATATAGGCGGATTTCTGATCCACGCCCTCCGGCTTCTTGGGACGGGCAAACGCTTCATAATTACCACTGGAATAATACATAGTAAAACCTCCTGTAAGCTCGTTGCTTTATGTTTTCTTCTTGATGATGAAAGCATACATCCGGCGCGGAAAATCTTCAATAAACAGAAAAATCCCGGTGATAAGATTTTTATCACCGGGACGTAAAGTGTTCAGTTTTTTATCATTTGGCCTCGTTTGATAAAGGCTTGTCGGTGCGCAGCCGCTCCAGCGCGGCATTGACGCTGCCGTGGATCACCTGATCCAGACGGTCCACCATCAACTGTGGGTCGCCCTTCATGTCGGACTTGATCCAGTCCAGCATCAGCC
>CAVBAZ010000034.1:0-2901 GCA_963593515.1 Bacteroidaceae bacterium | reverse complement strand
CCACGCGGCAGATGGACTCCTCCACCTCCTTGGCGGCCACCAGCATCAGGTCAGCCAGCTCGTCGATGACCACCACCACGGTGGGCAGCTTTTTCAGTTCGGGGTCGCTCTCGCACAGGGCGTTGAAGCCCGCCAGATCCTTCACGCCCCGCTCAGAGAACATCTTATACCGCTTCATCATTTCATATACCGCCCATTGCAGCGCACCGGCGGCCTTCTTGGGGTCGGTGACCACGGGGATCAGCAGATGGGGGATGCCGTTATAGGGGGCCAGCTCCACCATCTTGGGGTCCACCATGATAAAGCGCACCTCGTCGGGGGTGGACTTATACAACAGGCTGACGATCAGCGAGTTGGTACACACGGACTTACCGGAACCGGTGGTACCGGCGATCAGCACATGGGGCAGGCGGGCGATGTTGCCCACGATGGCGCTGCCGCCGATGTCCTTGCCCACGGCGAAGGCCACGGTGCTGGGATGGTTGGTGAACTCCCGGCTCTCGATCACGTCGCGGATGCGGACGGCGGTGACCGCCTTGTTTGGCACCTCGATGCCCACAGCGGAGATCTTGCCGGGGATGGGCGCGATACGCACGCCGGTAGCGCCCAGCGCCAGCGCGATATCGTCGCTGAGATTGGTGAGCTTGCTGAGCTTCACGCCCTGATCCAGCGTGAACTCATAACGGGTGACGCTGGGGCCATGCACCACCTCGCCGGGGTGGGCGTCCACGCCGAAGGAAGCCAGCGCCGAAGCCAGCCGCTGAGAGTTCAGCCGCAGCTCCGCGCCCACCTCCTGATGGTTGTCATCGGTATTTTCGTCCAGCAGCGTGATGGGGGGATAGCGGTAGGCCTCCTCCCCCTCGGCCAGCTCCTTCTCGATGGCTTCGCTGACCTCGGCGGTGGCGGACTCCACCTCCGCACGGACGGCCTCCTTCCGCTGCTTCTCCGTCATGGGTTCCTTCACAGGCACCGGTGCAGGGGCAGGTTCCGGCTCCTGCGCCGGTGCGGCAGGCTCCTCCGCCGGAGCGGAAAGCGTGGGGTCCAGCAGCTCCGCCGGGGTCTTGACATCACCGGAGCGCCCCCGGAACAGGCTGCCGCCGGAGGGCTTCAGCACTGCGGTCTCGCGGCTTGGCTCCACAGTCTCGTCATCCAGCGGAATGTCGATATTGGGCCGCTTTTTGCGGGGTCTCGGTGTAACGGGTTCCTCCTTTACAGGCTTTGCGGGACGGGCGGGCGCTTCTTCCTCGTCGTCATAGTAGTCGTCCTCATCCTCCCACTGGGCACGCTCCTCGGCGCGGCGCTTCAATTCGGCGATCAGCTCGGCAGGCTTCAGCTGCAACGCGCCCAGCACCGCCAGCACCACCAGCAGGATGGTCAGGATCAGCGACACCACGCGGCTGAGAAGGGCCTCCATGCCCACCGCCAGCGCACCGGAAATGACGCCGCCGCACAGCAGCGACTGGCCGTCTTTCCACATGGGCTTGATGTGTTCCAAATCAAATCCGTAGGGGCCGCGGGCCAGCAGCAGGTGCAGCACCATACCCACCAGTACCGGCAGCAGCAGCGTGCAGACCAGCCGCAGCTTCACCGGACGGCCCTTGTGGTTCACCAGCACGATACCGGCGTACAGCAGCGCCGGGGCCGCCAGCCAATAGCCATAGCCGAAGCACCCTTTCAGTACATTGGCCAGAAATGTCAGCAGAATGGCGTCCACATTGAAGTATGTCACCAGCACACACAGCGCCAGCAGCAGACACACGATGCCGCCAATCAGGCGGGCCTGGGCGTTATAGGCGGGAGGCGGCGGCGCACTGCGGCGCTTGGCATTCCCTTTTCCGCCGCTTTTGGCGGAGGAAGTCGTTTTTTTCTTTGGTGTATTCGCCATGGCTTACCTCACTTGATGGCGTTGAGCAGCAGGGTCAGCAGGCCCGCCGCCCAGCAGTAATACGCAAACGCGCCGAAGCGGCCCTTCTCGGCCACCATGCGCAGCAGACGGATACAGGCATAGCCCACCACCGCGGCGGTGATCACGCCCACCAGATACATGGGCACTTCCGCCCAGACGATCCCGGCCTCGATGGCGTCCTTCAGGCTGAGGATATTGGCGCCCAGCACGGCGGGGATGGACAGCAGGAAGGAGAAGCGCACGGCAAACTTCCGCTCGAAGCCCATAAAGCATCCGGCGGTGATGGTCATACCGGAACGGGAGATGCCGGGCATGGTGGCGATGGCCTGACCCACGCCCACCACCAGCACATCCAGCACTGTGGCATTGCGCTCGGTCTTGCGGCCCTTGCGCACCAGATCGCAGGCAAACAGCAGAAAGCCCGTCACCACCAGCGCCGCGCCGATGAAGATCATGTTATTGCTGAGGGCCTGCACCTTCTTATGGATGGGCAGGACGGCAAACAGCGGCAGGGTGCCGATGATAATAAGCAAAATCAGACGGCGGGCGGGCGGCACCTGAGCAGGCGTAGAACTGTGGGCCAGATCGCTGACGCCGTGGATCAGCTCCACCACCATGTCGCAGATGTCGCGCCAATAGGCCACAAATACCGCCACCAGCGTGCCCAGATGCAGCAGCACGTCGAAGAACTCCGGCACCTCGGCTTTGATGTTCAGCAGATTCTGAGCGATGGCCAGATGGCCAGAGCTGGAGATGGGCAGGAACTCCGCAATGCCCTGCACCAGACCCAGCAGGAAGGAAGAAAAATATGTCATAGAGTCACCTCATGTCATATCCGAATACTTCTTGTCATATCCGGTATGGAAATTACTATTTGTTATCAGTTATCGTGGAAGATATCAAATATAGTATACCATATCTATGAAAAAAATGCCACTGTTATTTATAAAGAAGTATGTGTAACAAAATCGTTGGCAAGGGGGGCTGGCATCAAA
>CAVBAZ010000033.1:0-3272 GCA_963593515.1 Bacteroidaceae bacterium | reverse complement strand
TACACTTGCGAAAAACGGCGTGGGTTGACCGGGATTTCCTTGCAGAGTAGCAAGCAAATCCGGTGAGTACCCACACCGAAAAAACAGAGCGTTCCGGCTGTCTGCCGAAACGATCTGTTTTTGTATTTTGGGATAGTCCCAAACCCTTTGGATAGCAGAAATTGAATTTCCATTTTTGCAAAGCATCTTGGACAAAAGCATGATATAATGCGGACAGTAAAGGGGCTTGGTTCTCATGTTTTTTCAATACGGTGAGTGTGAAACGACATATTTAACGTCCAAAGACAAACGTCTTGGTTGGGCAATCCAGCAAATCGGTCATATCAACCGTGAAGTGGATTCCGATCTGTTTTCTGCTATTATACATCATATCATCGGGCAGCAGATTTCAACAGCGGCACAGGTAACGATCTGGAGCCGCCTGCTGACCGCAGCCGGAACGGTAACGGCAGATTCATTGACTTCGCTGGGGCGTGACCGGCTTCAACAGATTGGAATGACCTACAAAAAAGCAGATTACATTCTGGATTTTGCGAAGCAGGTGAAGAGCGGCACTTTGAATTTGGAACAGCTCTGGAGTTTGAGCGATGAGGAAGTTATCCAGGAACTGACGAAGCTCAAAGGTGTGGGTGTGTGGACAGCGGAAATGATTTTGACATTTTGTATGCAGCGACCAAATGTTGTGAGTTTTGGAGATCTTGCTATTCAGCGGGGGATGAGAATGCTTTACCGTCACCGACAGATAGACAGAACAAAGTTTGAGCGCTATCAAAAACGCTACGCTCCGTATGGAACTGTTGCCAGCTTGTACCTCTGGGCGATTGCCGGCGGTGCAGTTCCGGAACTGACAGATCCTACCGGAGAAGTAGAAAGGCATTTATCATGTACTTATGGATCATCGCGGCGGTCGCCGCTTACTTCATCAAAGGCTTGTGCGGTTTTGCCAACACACTGGTCTTTACGTCGATTCTGAGCTTCGGCGCGTCAAATGCCAATATTTCTCCCATTGACCTGCTGCTGGGTTATCCGACGAACCTGATTCTGACCTGGAAGAACCGAAAGAGCCTTGACTCGAAGGTGTATCTTCCGCTGGCGGCACTGGTGCTGGCAGGCAGCATTCCGGGCGCGTTTTTGCTCAAAAATGTGGATGCCAGAGCCATCAAGCTGGTATTCGGCGTTGTAGTGGTAGCGTTGGGCGCGGAGATGCTTTCGCGGGAATACAGCAAAAAGCGAGCCCGTTCTTCCAAAGTGGTGCTGGCGGTCATTGGCGTGACGGCGGGCGTACTGTGCGGGCTGTTCGGCGTGGGCGCATTGCTTGCCGCCTATGTCAGCCGTGTGACCGAGGGCGGCGGTTCATTCAAGGCAAACATCAGCGCAGTATTTATCGTGGACAACACCTTCCGCATCGTTCTTTACAGCACGTTAGGACTTCTGACGCTGGACACTGTGAAGTCCGTTCTGTTACTGATCCCGTTTGCGCTTCTGGGGCTGTATGCGGGCATCAAATGCAGCAGACGCATGGATGAAAAGCTGGTCCGGAAGATCACGTCGGTTCTTCTGGTGTTGTCTGGCATTTCGTTGATCCTGAAGAATTTATGAGGAGTGTGAGCGTATGACAGAACAGGAAATGTGGGAGGCTGTGCAGCGGTCAGACGCAAGCTATGACGGGCTGTTCTTCTACGCCGTGAAAACGACGGGTATTTTCTGCCGCCCCTCCTGCAAATCAAAGCCGCCGAAGCGGGAAAATCTCTGCTATTTTGCATCCGGCGAAGAAGCTCGCGCCGCCGGGTTCCGCCCCTGCAAACGCTGCCGCAGTGACCTCTTGGAATACAAGCCCATGCGGGAGATCGCGGCGGAGATCAAGGAACGATTGGATAAGGCAGTATCTTTGGATGATGTCGGCTTGACGCCGCGGCGGATGACAGATGTTTTCAAGCAGGAATACGGTGTGACTCCAAAGGAATATGCCGATTCACTCCGGCTGCGCACAGCAAAAGAAATGCTGGCAGGATCGTCGGAAAAGGTGATTGATGTGGCGTATCGGGCGGGATTTTCAAGCCTTGCCGCGTTCAACCGTTTTTTCAAGCAGCAAACCGGGCAAACGCCGACAGAGTATCGAAAGGAGCATCGAGTGCCATGAAGGGAACCGCCATTTATTCTTCGCCGGTGGGCGACATTCAACTGGACTGGGAGGGTGGCGCGGTCACGGCGCTCAAAAACGCCGATGCAGACGCAAAAACCGACGCGCCGAATGCGCTGACAGAGCTGGTATTCCGGCAGTTGGACGAATATTTTGCCGGGACGCGCAAGACGTTTGATTTTCCGTACCGGCTGCACGGAACGTCGTTTCAAGAAAAGGTCTGGGCGGCGCTGCGGGAGATCCCTTACGGCGAAACACGCAGCTATAAGGACATCGCGGAGACCATCGGACACCCGAAGGCCTTCCGTGCGGTTGGCATGGCAAATCATGCAAATCCCATTTTTATCGCTATCCCATGCCACCGTGTCATTGGGGCGAGCGGGTCGCTTGTCGGCTATGGTGGCGGACTGGAAATTAAGAAAGCTCTTTTGGAGCTGGAACGATCCAACAGAGAATGAGTTGAAAACGACATTTATATGCCAGATAAACCGCGTTTGTGCAGAGATACGGAAATATATGTCCTCATCTTTTTGCTCCGCTCTCGGGCGAAATAATTTTGGATTTTCGACCCTAAATTGCGCTCAAATCCATCCTATCAGTTAGGAATGGGGGTAGGTATTCTCTATCTCCGACTATCAAAATTGGCAAATCGGAGTTTAATCCCAGCCGCCATTATCAAGACGGTTTTGCATGGATTGTCAGGCAGAAAGGGCTTGAAATCATGCACCAAAACCAACGCTTGTTGGATTCGTGAAGTATCTGCCGTCTGTGTATATGGATTGCACAATTCCGTGATTTATGGTATCGTGCAGCCGGTGCGCGGCTTCGCGTGACCTTTTGCGGCTTGATTCGCTATCGTCCGATTCCGAGAAGTGCAAAGGTGTGTCCTATGAGCAGGGCATTGAATATGCCGCCTAAAACCGCCAGAAACGAAAAAAGCCCTGTGCCGCATTCAATACGCAGCACAGGGCTTTCCTATGTTGTAGATTTCTGATTGCATTCGCACCGCTGTTCTTCTTGTCATGCTTTATGCAAGGCTGTCATTGAACCAGTTCTTGATGCCCGCCATGTCGCTATCGGTGCTGTTGGGGTCAATGGTGTCGAAGTGGTCGTTGATGGCAATATACCGCAC
>CAVBAZ010000032.1:0-9647 GCA_963593515.1 Bacteroidaceae bacterium | reverse complement strand
TGGCGAAAAACACTTTGCGCGGAGAGAGTGTTCCTTTGCACATGTTATGTGCAAAGGAACACGGGTCGGAGCGAATTTTTATTGGCAAAAAAGCGTCAGCTTTTTGCCAGTTAGATAAAAAGGAGCCGCGTCCACAGTCACGGGACACGGCTCAAGCGGGTGGGATATTGGAAAGCTTCCGGGTATTATGGTACACCATCTGCCCCCGTCTTGTCCATAGGAGGTTTTGTCGCTTTTCCTCTTCTTTGGGCGTTCCCCGTCGAAACGCACAAAAATTGTTTCACTTTTGTGAACTTTCCCTAAATTTACTGTGATGCTCTTTTCAAATGCAGGGCAATGTGCTATAATGCGAACAAGGATAAGGGGAAATCCCTCCCCGACCCTTTGTTCCGTACCCCAAGAAAGGAGCAACCAATATGAAGTTCACATTCGCCTGCAAGAAGATCGCGCTGAACGACTCCATTAAGGAGTACGCCGAGAAGAAGATCAGTAAGCTCGACCGGTACTTCGCGGAGGAAGCGGACGCATTTGTGACCTTTGCCGTGGAAAAGAAAAACCGCTGCACCGTGGAGCTGACCATCCGCGCCGCCAACGGCACGCTGTTCCGTGCTCAGGCCGAGGATCCCGATGGTGATATGCGGGGCGCCATCGACGGAACCGTCAGTTTCATTGAGCGCCGCATCCGCAAGAACAAGACCCGTCTGGCCAAGAACCTGCGGCCGGAGGTCATGGAGCCGGAGCTGCCGGAGTTCCATGTGGAGGAAGAGGACGAGTTCCACGTGGTGCGTACCAAGCGCTTCACCGTCAAGCCCATGACCATCGACGAGGCGATCCTGCAGATGAACCTGCTGGATCATTCCTTCTATGTGTTCCGCAATGTGGCGGACGACACCATCTCGGTGGTCTATCGCCGCAACAACGGCGGCTACGGCATCATCGAGACGCAGGAGTAATATATATTCAGGACGGCCCTTACGGGCCGTCCTGTTTTTTCTATCTTTGCGCTTCCCGCGCAAAAAGAAAAAACCGGACTTCCGTCCGGTTTTTTCTTTACAGGGATGCAGGAACAAAGAGAGAAAATAAGAAAGAAAAGAAAGCAATTTAAAAAATAGGATAAAATGGCGGTTTATCCTGTTTTCAGGAGAATCTATATTGTTTTCCTGTTGTGGCTATACCATATCACACAAATTCGCACTTGTAAAACGGATAAAACCCACATATAATATAGGTAGAATTTATATTTTCTTTACACAGGAGGCGCGGCATGAACAACACCGATATGGAGACCTTCTGGGCGGTACTGGAGCACGGCACGCTGACGGCGGCGGCCGAGGCGCTGTTCATCACCCAGCCTACGCTGACCAACCGTATTCAGGCGCTGGAGGCGGAGGTAGGCGCGCAGCTGTTCCACCGGGGCAAGGGCATCCGCACGGAGATCCAGCAGATCGAGGGTGTGCATTTGGTGCAGTAAATAAAACAGACACATGGCGTATGTTGGGTGGTCGTAAAACAGCTCCTGCCAGCGTGCTATGCCTTGGCTCTCCCTCTGGGAGAGCTGTCACCGCAGGTGACTGAGAGGGGCTTGCCGCCTTTTCCCCTCTCCGCCCTCTCCGTCCTCGCTGCGCTCGGCCACCTCTCCCAAGGGGAGAGGCACGGGACGCTGCGCCATGAAATAGCTTGACAAATCAGATGAAGAAAGAACAGGCACAGCGGATCATCCCGCTGTGCCTGTTAACTGTCTCATGCAGACCGGCCATATGGCCAGGTGCTTTACTTATTATCCTTGCATTTTCCGCCGCCAGAGTGCCGCGTCACATCAATGATCCCCTCAGTGCATGGGGCAGCCGTGGAGGTGCACACCGGCGTTCTCCCGGCGGGTGGCCCGCACGCAGATCATCTCGCCTGCAATGGACACGGCGATCTCCTCCGGCGTTACCGCCTTGATGGCGGTGCCGATGGGGGTGTGAACAGTGGCGATGGCCTCCTCGCTGATGCCTGCCGCCCGCAGGCGGGCGTTGACGCTGGCGGTCTTGCTGCGGGAGCCGATGACGCCGATGTAGGCGTACTGTCCCCGCAGCACCTGCTCCTGCACGGCGAAGTCGTGACTGTGGCCGTTGGTCATGACCACCACATAGTCCTCGCCGCCCACGGGCACGGTGTCGGCCAGACGGTCGAGGTCGCAGCACACCACCGCATCGGCGGTGGGGAAGCGCTCCTTGGTCACCAGCTCCGGCCGGTCATCCACCACCGTCACCCGAAAGCCCACGGTGGTCAGCAGCGGGCACAGGGCCAGCGAGCAGTGGCCCGCGCCGAACAGAATGGCCCGCTCGCCGATGGGCAGGGGCAGAGCCACATGGGCACTGTCGGTCTCGTCAATATCCTGCAAAGCCGGCGTGCCGCCGTCCAGCGCCAGCACCAGCCAGCCCGGCTGCCGCAGGGCGATACGGCGCAGCACCTCGCCCGCCAGCGTCTGCCATACCGGATCGTCGGCGGCAATGAATTGCAGGTGCACCGTCACGTCGCCGCCGCACACCATGCCGATGTCCTCGGTGTCGTTGTGGTGGAGCTTATACTCGTGGACGGTACTGCGGCGCTCCTGAAGGAGCTCTTTGCCCAGTTCGATGCTCTGGCCCTCCACCGCGCCGCCGCCGATGGTGCCGCAGAGAAGGCCCGTTTCGCCCACCAGCATCTGGGCGCCCATCCCACGGGGGGTGGAGCCGCTGTCGGCGATGATGGTACACAGCACCGTATCGTGGTGTTTCTCCATTTGATAGAGCAGGGTGGTGAAGATGTTGTTCATGATAGTGCTCCTTTTCATCAGTTGATCCCTTGGGTCTGCTCCGGCATATCGCCCACATTCCAGCGCAGCAGGCCGAAACACCGGCTCTGGGGCAGATAGAGGGGAAAGTCCTCCCGTCCCGTGGCCGTCAGCCGCGTGCGCAGGAAGTCATCCGTGACAGGGGTGGTATCGCCCGGACGGCGGTACAGCTGGAAGAACCGCCGGGCGTCGTCTAAGGTGCGGAATGGCTGGCCCATGGGCAGCTCCATCTCGCAGGCATGGAAAGGGATGCCCCGCGCCGTCAGCACCTCCCGGCCGCGGGGGTAACCGCCGCGGCGGATAGCGGGCTGTGCGGCGGAGAACCGGTGGGCGGCGTCGTTGCGCATGATGGCCAGCACCGTACCACGGCACTGGGCCGCCGAAATGGCCAGTATCTCCTCGATATGGCCGAAGAAGCAGAATACCATGGCGTCATAAGGCGTCTCCGGTGGCAGCCGGGCGATATCGCCGCAGCGGATGTCGATGTTGGTAATGTGCCGCTTGCGGCAGTTATCCGCCAGCAGGCCCAGCGCCTCGCCGCTAACATCTACCGCCGTCACCTGCTTCACATAGGGTGACAGCGCCAGCGAAAGGTGGCCCGTGCCGCAGCCCGCGTCGCAGATGCGGCCCTCTCTGGGCAGATATGGGGCCAGCGCCGCCGCAAGGCGGGCGTGGAAGTCGCCCCAAGCGGCGGCGTCCTCCATAAAGCGGACCTTGTCCGCATTCCATTCAAACATGGGTCTCTCCCTCCGCACGGGGTGGCTTCTGCTTCATGGCGGCTTCTCCCTTTCGGTGGTTTTCAACGTTATATTTTACAGCGTTATTCTTTTTCTCGCAATACGGATATGTTCGGTATGGTCGGATTTTCGTGCGAGGATAGCAAAACAGGCCATCGCAAAACGGCCTGTTTTTTTGTGTTGAGATTTTTCGCCCTCCGAGGCGAGTTACTTTTGCCCTTGGCGGCAAAAGTGTCCTGTTGCGGTGCCCAAAATTCGTAGCGGCATTTAAGCCGCCGAAATTTTGACCGCTGCCACTCGCTCACCTCGCTTTATCTGCCACTGGCAGCGCTCGGATCGCTCCCCAAAAACGCCACTTAAACCTGCGGTTTAAGAATCCGCCCACGCTATGCCCTTTGCTCATAAGATACCTTATGCCACGCGTTCACAGAACTCGGTTAATTTCGTTTCGTGTGACGAATCGACTTTCTTCTTGCGCCGCTGCCGCTCATGCGTTGCAACGGTAGAGCCAACGGCGTTGTTCGGCGCAGGCATTAGCGGCAGCGGCGCAAGAAGCAGAGACAGTCCTATTACGAAACGAAAAAGAAATCTTTCGTGAACGTGTGGTATGCAATTGCAATTTTGTACGCATTATAGCGCGCAAGGAAGTGAAGAAACCATTGGTTTCTTCTAGCTCTTTTGCCCACTTTTCCAGCTATTGGGAAAAGTGGGCCGCCAGAGGCCGCCCTCGTCCCCGAGGGGACGAAACACCCCCTACGAAATAACGCGATACACCCGCTCCCACAAGCTCCCCGCCACCACTGTACCGGGCAGCAGGGCCGCCAGCGCTTCCGCATTGCGCCAGTCCTCCGCCGTCTCCACCTTGTTGATATACACCCAACCGTCGGCATAGCCCTCCGCATGGAGCACCGCAGCTTCCAGTGCGGGCGTGACGGTATCGTCCTCCGACGCGCCGCACAGGGCGGCATACCGCTCCGACCGGTGACACACTTCCCGGATGGGACGGCCGAAGCCGTCAGCCCCCACCACATAGACGGTCTGTCGGGCATTGGCGGGGATCACCGGCTCATGAGGGGCGTGGGCTTTCAACGGCAGGCGCTTGGAGCCGTCGGCCTCCACCAGCACGAAGTCCGCCAGCGCCGCCAGCGTCTCAAAGGACAGCGCCGGGGCGCACAGTTTGCCCTCCGCCGTTTCCCCGGCCACGCATACCGCGCCGTGGACCGCCAGCGCGGCGGCCACGTCGTCCGCCGCCGTCAGCACCGGATACTGCTCCGGCCTTTGGATATGGGTGGACGTGGTGACGATCACCGTGCCGCGGCGGCGCAGCTCCTCCGCCAGCGTGTACATGAGGGTGGTCTTGCCGCCGCCGCCGATGAGGGCGGTAACGCCCTTTTCCACGCCCAGCAGGGCGGAAATGTCCATCATATGTCCTCCGGCACACGCACCCAACTGACGGGCACGCCGTTTTCAAACGTCACCTGATAGCCGGTGCCGGCCTTGCGATACCAGTCCACACGCAGTCCGCCGAACCATGTCATCATGAATCCGGCAATTACGCCGCCGTGGATGACGCACACCGCGTCGCTGTCCTCCGCCAGCACCGTCTCCATGGCTTTCAGGTTCCGGGCCGTGGTCTGGGGGGCGCTCTCCCCGTTGGGGCAGGGCAGATGCTCGCTGTCGGTCATCCAGTGTTGGAAGGCGGGATCATCCTTCATCTGCTCATAGCTGCGCATCTCGAAATCGCCGAAGTCCATCTCCCGCAATCCCGGCAGCACCATATGGGGCGTGTCGCCGTAGATGGCCCGGAAGGTCTGCTCCGTCCGCAGCATGCCGCTGGTGAAGTACCGCTTTGCGGTGGGGTAGCGGGCGGCGTTTTCGTGGAGCTCCGCCAGCGACTCCGGCAGCACCGGGATATCCGCCGCGCCGTAGTACAGGTCGTTGATGCTGCCCTCGGTCTGCCCGTGGCGTATCAGTGTCAAGATCATTTCAATACCTCCGTTAAACCGCATAAAACGCGGGTCACATGTGTCGCTTCCCGGGCCAGACGCTGCACCAGCGTGCCGTGCACCTCCCGCCATGCCCGCTCGCCGCCGTCCATGGGGACGATGCCGCCGCCCACCTCACGGGTGATGACTACCGCGTCTGCAAAGAGGGGCAGGTACTGCTCTACATCACCGCAGCGGCGGGTCAGGGCCTCCAGATGCCAATAGCACTTCTTGTCCGGCACGGGGTCTCCCGCCGCCAGATCGCACACATCGGCCATGGTCAGGCCGTAATGTTGGAGCGCCCACGTCAGCTTCCCCTGAAACGCGCCGCCGATCACCAATTCCATACTCGTCACCTCACCAAAGTCAATACCGCAAGGCCGCACAGCTCACCCAGCGTCAGGGCAAAGCCCGACACGTCGCCGGACATGCCGCCCAGCTGACGGTCAGCGTACCACACCGCCAGCCAGTAGCCCACCGCCGCCGCCAGCGGGGCGAAGCTGCCCCACAGCACCAGCGGCACAATGATCGCCGCCGCCATCACAAGGACAGCAAAGACCACATAGGGGGCCTTTCGGCCCGCCATGGCGGCGTACTGGCTGGTGGTCATGGGCCGCAGCGTCAGCACCGCCAGCGCCGCGCAGGCGCGGGATGCCACCGGGATCACCAGCAGCGGCAGCAGGGGGACGCTCTCCCCCGCCATGGCCACGCTCCACTGGCTCAGCGCCAGCAGCACCATGCCGATCACGGCGAAGGCCCCGCAGTGGGAGTCCTTCAAAATCTCCTGCCGCCGGGGCAGGTCGCGGCGGCTCAGCACCGCGTCGCACACGTCCATAAAGCCGTCCAGATGGAGAAAACCCGTCACCAGCCATGGCGCGGCGGCGATCAGCAATCCCGCCACGCTCTGAGGCAGGAAGCGGCCCACATACGCCGCCAGCACCCACACGCCGCCTACCACGAAGCCCACAAGGGGCAGACAGCAGATCATTTTGCTGCGGGCCTTTTCGTTCCATATTTTCAGCGGGCAGGGCAGCGCCAAGAACATGCCCCACGCCATGAAAAAACCGTAGATCCAATCCTTCACAGGGGCCACGCTCCCTTCCACACATGGGGCAGTCCCGCCACCATGTCGCACACCACGTCAAATTCCGCCGCCAGCGCGCGGCACACTTGGGCAAGGCCCCGAACGTAGACCTGCGTCCAGTCCTGATAGTCCTCGCCGCCCCGCCACAGGTCGTCGCAGACGCACACGAAGTGGGCACTGTGGCGGCTGACGGCCAACAGCTCCGCCGTCACCGTTTCCGCCGCGTTGGCGTCAAATTCCGGGCCGAACATGGCCTCGGACAGGGCGGCGGTAACGCTGTCCAGCAGCACCGCGCCGCCTTTGTCGATTTCCGGCAGGGCGGCGGTCAGGCCGGTGCTGCGCTCGATGGTCTGGAAGCCCCAGCCGTCCCGGTCAGCAATGTGCCGCAGGACGCGCCGGCGATCCTCGCCGTCACGGGGCGTCATGGTGGCCCAGTAGTACATAGGCGCGCCTGCCGCCAGATGGCGGCACAGGTGCTGGGCGGCGGTGCTTTTGCCGCTTTTGCTGCCGCCGGTCAGTAAAATCCTCATACCTTTTCCACCGTAAAGCTGTCGCCGGAGCGGATAGGCTCCAGATAGTCGTCCTGAATGGCGGCCTCGGAGAAGGTCGCCATATGCTTCATCACGCCGCAGGCGCCCTCCAGCACCCGGAACAGCAGCGGGCAGCCGCTGCCCTCCCCCAGACGCATGTCCAGCGCAAGACAGGGACTAAGGCCCAGCGCCTGGGCCGCTTTGGCATAGCCCAGCTCATAGGACTGGTGGGATAAAAACAGATAGTCCCCCACGGCAGGGCACAGGCGCACGGCGCACAGCGCCGCCGCCACGGAGATATAGCCGTCCACCGCGGCGGCAATGCCCTCGTGGGCACAGCCGAGGAACGCGCCGGTCATGGCGGCGATGTCCAGCCCGCCCACCTTGTGCAGCACGTCCAGCACGTCGTTTTTATCGGGATGGTACAGTTGGAGCGCACGGCGCAGCACCTGCTTCTTCCGGTCAAAGCCCTCGTCGGTCAGGCCGCCGCCCCGGCCGGTGACGGCTTCCACCTCCACGTCCAGCAGCACCGAGAGCACGGCGGCGCTGGTGGTGGTGTTACCGATGCCCATTTCCCCGATACCCAGCACCGAAATGCCGTCGGCCTTGGCCTGCGCGGCTGCCTCCATGCCCACCGCCAGCGCCTGAAGCGCCTCCGCGCGGGTCATGGCGGGCTCCACCGCCAGATCGGCGGTGCCATAGCGCACCTTCCGGTTTATCACGTCGGGGCATTGGACGTCGGCGGCAATGCCCACGTCGTATACGGCCACGTCGTCGCCGAAGGTTTTCGCCAGCGCCGACATGCCGGTCTTGCGGCGTGTCATGTTGACCGCCTGCTGCAAGGTGACGGACTGGGGCGCGCAGGACACCCCCTCCGCCACCACGCCGTTGTCGGCGGCGAACACCGCCACACGGCATTTTTTCACCTCCGGGCAGACCTGACCCGTGACGCCCGCCATGCGGACGGCCATCTCCTCCAGTTTGCCAAGGCTTCCCGGCGGCTTGGCCAGCTCCGCCTGACGGCGGCGGGCGGCGGCCATGGCGGCCTCGTCCGCCGGTCGAATGGCCGCGATATACGCTTGCAGTTCCTGCTCGGTCATAATGTGATCTCTCCCAGATAGCCCTGCGCCGCCAGCCAGTCAAGGGACGGGGCGCAGTTCATGTTTTCGATGGTATAGGTAGCGGCGGGACTGGCCGTCAGCAGGGCATCCAGCACCTGCTCCATGGGGATATTGCCCTCGCCCAGAGGGTTGTGCAAGTCCCAGTCACCAAAGTTGTTGTGGATATGCACATGCCGCAGCCAGGGTGACAGCGGCGCGATCCAGTCCATGGGCGGCGTTTTGCTGACGGTGGTGTTGGCGTGGCCCACGTCAAGGCACACCCCCAGCCGGGAATCGTCCACGCCCTTCATGATGGCCGCCAGCATGTCCGGGCCGTCGTCCATGACGTTTTCCAGCGCGATGGTCATATCCTCCGGCACCTCCGGCAGGAATCCCCGCCAGAAGTCGATGGACTGCTCGGTGAACCACTCCGGGAAGTAGACAAAGGGCACATACCCGTCGTGGATGACGATGCGCGTCACGTTCAGGCGGCGGGCCATGGCGATGGTCTGGCGGTAGCGCTGCGCCGCGATCTCCCGCACCAGCGGATCGATGGCGCAGGGGCAAAGCTCGGCAAAGGGTGCGTGGAGCCACAGGCTGTCCACGCCCACTGCCGCCTGCTGCGCTGCGGTGAAGGCGGCGCTGTCCTCCAGCGCGGACGCCATGCAGAAGGCGGTGATCTCATAGCCAAGGCCGTGACGGCGAGCCAGCGCGGCGGCGGTATCGTCAATGCCGGACAGATGCAGTTTTTCACGCAGTTGGGCGCGGTTCATGGGCAACACCTCTTTTTTGACAGTATAGCACGGTTAAGAGAAAAAGGAAAGCGGTACGTTGTATCGTACCGCTTTCCCGCAATGCTTATTCACCGGAGGCGGCATAGCCGCCGCCCACATCCTCGCCCAGATCGCAGGTATAGACCCAGCAGATCACGTCGCCGTCCTGCAGGAGATAGGCGGAGCAGCCGTAGTTGGGAAATTCCCCGTTGACGCTGTACATCCAGCCGGACAGCTTGCCGCAGTCGAACTCATAGAGGTTGGCGATGCCCTCGATATACGCGCTTTTGTACAGGGGCGACCAACTGGATTCCATGGGAATGTTATTCTCCCGGCACACCCGCTGGAGCAGGTCAAAGACAGACTCCCCCTCCTGAAAAGCCGCCTCCGTCGCGGGAAGGATCACGCCGTCAGCCGGAACATAGTCCGCTTTGGCGGCGGTGAGCTGTTCGCGGTTATCCAGAATGGTGGCGCAGGAGATTGACACAGTGCAGACGCCTGCCGGCTCTGTTTCGGCAGAGGAGCCGCCGCAGGCGGTCAGCAGAGCAAGGCACAGCGCCAGCGTCCAGAATAGGGTAAGAAGATGTGGGGAACGGTGTTTCATAGGGACCTCCGGGGAG
>CAVBAZ010000031.1:0-5101 GCA_963593515.1 Bacteroidaceae bacterium | reverse complement strand
TCCACACCCCGTGAGGAGTTGTTGGTCAGGAACAGGTACCGTCCGCCCTGACGGCGGATCAGGTCGAGAAACTCCGGCACCTTATCGAAAAGCTGCTCGTCCAGATAGAGGGTGCCGTCCATATCCAGCAGAAAAAGCCGTTTGTCCTTCAGCGACGCCATGGCCCCGCCTCCTGCATACCAATAAAATATCAGTATACAGAATAGCACATACAGGGGAAGATGGCAAGAATTTGTTATTTTCTGTTTTGTGTTAGGGGGATAAGAAATTTTTGCACACACCATGCGGCGGGGTGTGGTCACCCCGCCCTACAAAGAGATCCGAAATATTTCGTAGGGCGGCCTGACTACAGGCCGCCGAACAACGCTTGTAGTTCTACCGTTGATGACGTGAGCGGCAGCGGCGCAAGAGGAAAGTCGATTCGTCATTTGCGGCGACAACAAACATGTCCTGTGAACGTGTGGTAAGGGGCTCATATTTATACCATGGGATAGCGCGGGCGGATTCTTAAACCGCAGGTTTAAGCTGCCTTTTTGGGGAGCGATCCGAGCGCTGCCAGTGGCAGATGAAGCGAGGTGAGCGAGTGGCCGCGGTCAAAATTTCGGCGGCTTTTATGCCGCTACGAAATTTTGGGCACCGCAACAGGACACTTTTGGAACAGCGGCCAAAAGTGACTCGCCCCGCAGGGCGAAACAACTCTTTGCGCCCGTGGGCGCGAAACGACCAAACACATATTTTTCATTCACCTCCACATACTACCGGAAAAATGTGAGGTGAAGGCAAATGGAAATGCATCGAACCGGGCGGACTGTGGCCTTTTCCGGCGGCGTCAGCGTGCTGTCATGGGGCAGCATCGGCGGCAAGCTGGAGGGACAGGGCCCGCTGGGCAGCTATTTTGACGAGATCGAGACGGATTCCTTCTGCGGCCAGGCCAGCTGGGAAAAGGCGGAGTCCATCTTCCAGCAGCGGGCCATGCGCCACGCGCTGGAGCGTGGCGGCATGCAGGCGGAGGATCTGGATCTGGTGCTGGCGGGGGACCTTCTGAACCAGTGCGCCGCCAGCAATTTCGCCCTGCGGAACCAGCCCTTCAGTGTGGGCGGCCTGTACGCCGCCTGTGCCACCATGGGCGAGGGGCTTTCTCTGGCGGCCATGCTGCTGCAGGGCGGCGCGGCCAACGCGGCGGCAGTGATGACCTCCTCTCACTACTGCACGGCGGAGCGGCAGTACCGCATGCCGCTGCCCTACGGCTCCCAGCGGTGCCCTACCGCCCAGTGGACGGCCACCGCCTCCGGCTGCTGCGTGCTGGGCCGCACCGGCGACGGGCCGTATCTCACCCATGCCACCATGGGCCGGGTGGTGGACATGGGCGTCAATGACGAGTGCAACATGGGCGGCGCCATGGCTCCGGCGGCCATCGACACGCTGGAGACCCTGTTCCGGGACACCCGCACCACGCCCCAGGACTATGACCTGATCGTCACCGGCGATCTGGGCGCCATCGGCCACAGTGTGGTAAAGGATCTGATGGCCCGTGACGGCTTCAACATGGACAGCCGCTATACCGACTGCGGGCTGCTGCTGTTCGACCGGCAGAAGCAGGATATGCACGCCGGCGGCTCCGGCGCGGGATGCAGCGCTTCGGTGCTGTGCGCCTATCTGCTGCCGGGGCTGAAGAGCCGCCGGTGGAAGCGGATGATCTTCGCGCCCACCGGCGCGCTGCAAAGCCCCACCACCGTGTTTCAGAAGGAGACCATGCCGGCGGTGTGCCACGCGGTGGTGCTGTCGGCGGAGCGATAAGGAGGACGAAATGGACTATGTATGGTGCTTCCTGTGCGGAGGCTTGCTGTGCCTGATCGGACAGGTGCTCATCGACCTGACGAAGCTGACCCCGGCCCGCATCCTGACGGGCTATGTGGTGGCGGGCGTGGCCTTGCAGGCGGTGGGGCTGTATCAGCCGCTGGTGGACTGGGCCGGAGCGGGCGCCACCGTGCCGCTGACAGGCTTCGGCTACTCGCTGGCCAAGGGCGTGGCAAAGGCGGTGGAGCAGCAGGGGCTGCTGGGCGTCATCACCGGCGGCCTGACCGCCACGGCGGGCGGCATCGCCGCGGCGGTGGTGTTCGGCCTTTTGATGGCAGTTTTGTGCAAGCCCAAAGAAAAACGTTGACAAATACCCTTAGGGGGTATATAATGCCACCATCAAATAATACCCCCAGGAGGTATACGATATGGACTGCTGCCATTGCCAGAAGACGAAGCACCGCTCCGACGAGGAGCAGAAGCGCCTGACGAACCGCCTGAACCGGATCGAGGGACAGGTGCGGGGCTTGAAGGATATGCTGCAAAAGGATGCCTACTGTCCCGATATCCTGATCCAGGTGTCTGCCGTCAGCGCGGCGCTGAACAGCTTCAGCAAGGAACTGCTGGCCACCCATATCCGCACCTGCGTGGCGGACGGCATCCGTCAGGGGGATGACGCGGTCATCGACGAACTGGTGACCACGCTGCAAAAGCTGATGAAATAAGGAGGCGGCGTTATGCAGGAGAAATTTGTGGTAACGGGCATGACCTGCGCGGCATGCTCGGCCCATGTGGAGAAGGCGGCGGGGCAGCTCCCCGGCGTCAACAGCGCGGTGGTGAACCTGATGCTGGGCACCATGCTGGTGGACTATGATCCGGAAAAGGTGACGGCGGAGCAGATCATCTCCGCCGTGGAGAGCGGCGGCTACGGCGCGAAGCGGGCGGCCGACGTGAAGCAGGATGTGCGCAAGGAGCAGGACGAGGCGCTGGTGAAGATGCGCCGCCGTTTGGTGTGGTCCATCGTGTGCCTTGTGCCGCTGTTTTATATCAGCATGGGCCATATGATGGGCCTGCCGCTGCCCGGCTTCCTGACGGCCAGCCACCTGACCCACGCCATATCCCAGCTGGTGTTCTGCATACCGATTCTGATTTTGAACCGCAGCTATTTCACGGTGGGCTTCTCCCAGCTGTTCCGCCGCAGTCCCAACATGGACACGCTGGTGGCCTTGGGCGCCAGCGCGGGACTGCTGTATAGTCTCATTGAGATGGTGCGACTTGCCGCCGGACAGGTGTCCGGCATGCCGGAGCTGTACTTCGAGTCGGCGGGCATGATCTGCGCGCTGGTGACAGTGGGCAAATATCTGGAGGAACGCAGCAAGGGCAAGACCACCGACGCTATCTCCGCCCTGCTGGCGCTGGCTCCCGACAGCGCCGTGGTCAAGCGCAACGGCGTGGAGGTCACCGTTCCGGCGGAGGACATCCAAAAGGGCGATATCGTGGTGGTGCGTCAGGGCGGCAAGATCCCCGTGGACGGCGTGGTGGTGTCCGGCAGCGGTTCGGTGGACGAGTCCGCCATCACCGGCGAGAGCCTGCCGGTGGAAAAGACCGTGGGCGACACCGTTACCTCCGCCACCGTGAACCAGAGCGGCTATCTGGAGCTGGAGGCCACCCGCGTAGGCGCGGATACCACCCTGTCCCAGATCGTGAAGCTGATGGAGGAGGCTTCCTCCAGTAAAGCCCCCATCTCCCGTCTGGCCGACAAGATCAGCGGCGTGTTCGTGCCGGTGGTCATGTCCATCGCCCTGATTGCGGCGCTGCTGTGGGCCTTCGTGGGCGGGCAGAGCGTGCAGTTCTGCCTGTCGGTGGGCATCGCCGTGCTGGTGATCTCCTGCCCCTGCGCGTTGGGCCTGGCCACGCCCGTGGCCATCATGGTAGGCACCGGCAAGGCGGCGGAGAACGGCATCCTGATCAAATCTGCCCAGTCGCTGGAGCTGATGGGCCGTGTGAATACGGTGGTGCTGGATAAGACCGGCACCGTCACCGAGGGCAAGCCCCGTCTCACCAACTGCTTTGCCGCGGAGGGCGTCACCGAGGAGGAGCTCCTCTGCGTGGCGGCCAGTGTGGAGCAGCCCAGTGAGCATCCTCTCAGCCGCGCCGTCACCGAGGCGGCGCAGGAGCGGCGCATCCCCCTGTGCGAGGTAACGGACTTTACCGCCGTCCCCGGCGGCGGTGTGCAGGCGAAGCTGCATGATAAGACCATCTTTGCCGGAAATGCGCCGTATATGGAAGCAAAGGGCGTGGATATCGCCGCCTTTGCGCAGCAGGCTGCCGCATGGGCGGAGGACGGCAAAACGGTGCTGTACTTTGCCGAGGAGGGCCGTGCACTGGGCGTGATCGCCGTGGCCGACACGGTGAAGCCTGACAGCGCCGCCGCCATCGCCGCCCTGAAGCAGAGCGGCTGCCGTGTGGTGCTGCTGACCGGCGACAACGCACAGACCGCCAACGCCATCGCCCGTCAGGTGGGCGTGGATCAGGTGATCTCGCAGGTGCTGCCGCAGGATAAGGCCGCCTGCGTGGAGCGCCTGCAGAAGGAGGGCCAGCTGGTGGCCATGGTGGGCGACGGCATCAACGACGCCCCGGCGCTGGTGCAGGCGGACGTGGGCCTTGCCATCGGTGCGGGCACCGATATCGCCATCGAGTCGGCGGATATCGTGCTGATGAAGAGCAGCCTTGCCGATGTGGCCTCCGCCGCGGAGCTGAGCCGCGCCGTGCTGCGGAACATCCGCCAGAACCTGTTCTGGGCCTTCTTCTATAACAGCGTGGGCATCCCCGTGGCGGCGGGCGTGCTGTACCCGGCGCTGGGCCTGCTGCTGAACCCTATGATCGCCGCCGCCTGCATGTCCCTCAGCAGTGTGTGCGTGGTGTCCAACGCCCTGCGCCTGCGGCTGTGGAAGCCCCGGCTGAAAGCTGTATCCCATGCCGCGCCGTCCGCGGCGGAACATACTACCGAATCCAATGAGGAGGAATCGACTATGAAAAAGACCGTGACCATCGAAGGCATGATGTGCGCCCACTGTGTGGCCCATGTGGAAAAGGCCCTGACCGCCCTGCCCGGCGTGAAGGCCACCGTTGACCTGACATCCGGCACCGCCGTGGTAGAGGGCGATGTGACTGACGAGGCCATCCGCGCCGCCGTCACCGAGGCGGGCTATACCGTCAAGGGCATCCAGTAAAACGTACACCACAAGCACGTTAGTGTAAAGTTTTCGTTGGCAAAATAAAAAGGAAAGCGGATAAACCGCTT
>CAVBAZ010000030.1:0-2941 GCA_963593515.1 Bacteroidaceae bacterium | reverse complement strand
TTGCGCTCTTTTTCGGGGTGTTCGCGATTCTTACTTTGTTTCAAACTTGCGCTCCCCTATCCCTTGTGGTGTTTTCTACCATCGATCGACAAGGGCAAATACGGTTTTGACGGGCAGAAATGCGCCCATACCGCGTCAAGTCCCTTGACAATACGGCAAGTATTCTCTGCGGGCCTTTTCTTGTCTGGACACATTTCTGCACCGGCAAAACTGCATCGCACCTGCCAGTGATGGACTTTCGAGTGATTTTTGTTTTTTGAGACGCAGGTGGGCTGGCGCCCGCCAAGGCGAAAAGGGTAAAAATCGCCGGAAAGACACGCTGGCAGGCGTGTTTTCCCTTGTTGATCGATGGTATTGTAATACAAAATCCTGTTGCGGTCAACCTAATTCCAAAATTTTAGAATTTTTGTTCGATTTTCTATTGACAGAAACGGTTGTTCGATATATAATGTGTCTCGAACAAAAATTCTAACGGAGGTAACTGTTATGGCAACTATCGGTTATGTGATCGTGATTTTGGGCGCGCTGTCCGTTTCTGTGAACCTGATGCATCTGATCGACCATCTGGAGCAGCCCCGCCGCACCCAGCGCCGTCGCAATGCGGCCTGAGCCATGGATCTTCTGGAAAAGCTGACCATCCTGTCGGACGCCGCCAAATACGACGCCGCCTGCACATCCAGCGGCGTCAAGCGGAAGTTCCAGCCCAGCAAGATCGGCAACACGTCCTCCTCCATCGCCGGCTGCTGCCACAGCTTTTCCGCCGACGGGCGCTGCGTCACGCTGCTGAAGGTGCTGATGACCAACAGCTGCGTCTATGACTGCAAGTACTGCGTTAACCGGCGCTCCAACGACACGCGCCGTGCCGCCTTCACGCCCCGCGAGCTGGCGGAGCTGACCATCGGCTTCTACCGGCGGAACTATATCGAGGGGTTGTTCCTCTCCTCCGGTGTGCTGCGCAATGCCGACTACACCACAGAACAGATGATCCGCGCACTGCGGATCCTGCGGCAGGAGTACGGCTTCAACGGCTATATCCACGCCAAGGCCATCCCCGGCACGTCACCGGAGCTGGTGCAGCAGCTGGGTCTGCTGGCCGACCGCATGAGCGTCAATATCGAGCTGCCCTCTCAGCAGGGCTTGCAGACGCTGGCTCCGGATAAGACCCGCGAAGCCATCCTGCGGCCCATGAGCCTCATTCGGGACAAGGTGTTTGAGAGCAAACAGGAGCTGGCGAAATACAAGCACGCGCCCTCCTTTGCCCCGGCGGGCCAGAGCACTCAGCTTATCGTAGGCGCCACCAAGGACACCGACCGGCATATTTTGCATCTGACGGAGGCGCTGTATCAGAAATACCGGCTGAAGCGGGTATTTTATTCCGCCTATGTGCCGGTGGTGGAGAACAGCCTTCTCCCCGCGCTGGACACCAAGCCGCCGCTGCTGCGGGAGCATCGGCTCTATCAGGCGGACTGGCTGCTGCGGTTCTACGGCTTTCAGGCCAGTGAGCTGCTGGACGAAGCCCACCCGGACTTCAATCCGTACCTCGACCCCAAGTGCAGTTGGGCGGTGGCACATCTGGAGCAGTTCCCCGTGGAAGTCATGAAGGCCGACTACGAAACACTTCTGCGGGTTCCGGGCATCGGCCCCACCAGTGCCAAACGGATCATCTCTGCCCGGCGCACGGCCCATCTGCGGTTCGAGGACTTGAAAAAGCTGGGTGTGGTGGTCAAGCGGGCGCAATATTTCGTTCTGTGTGATGGCCGCGCCGCGCTGGGCCTGCGGTTCTCCCCCGCCACCATCGTGCAGCAGCTGGAAGCGGCGGAACGGGGCCTGCTGCCCTCCGGTGAAATGCAGCAGCTGTCCCTTTTCGACGCGGTAGGGTGATGGAAATAGCATGGCGCGATGTGGTCTTTCAATACGACGGTACGTTCGAGGGGTTCTTGTGCTGCGTGTTTGAAAGCTATGTAAATAAAGAATTCCCCATCGCCTTTTCCGGCGATGAGGAATGTTGGTCACTGTATGAGGTGCGCTATGTAGTGACCCGGCGGGAACACGCCCAGCGGGTCTATCAGAGCATTTTACGGCGCTCCAAAGCGGCCGCCGATGTGGTGCGGCGGGGCTTTCTTACCTGCCTTCCGGAGAAAGAGAGTCATCTCTACGCCGTGATCAAAAAGCTCTACGACGAGGGGCCCGCTTTTCTACGCAACACCGCCGATCCGGTGTACTATCCCGTAGCTAAGGCGCTGCGGCACATGGGCGGCGAGCTGGAAAAGCTGCGGGGCTTCGTGCGCTTTTCGGATTACAGCGGCGTGCTGGGCGCGGAGATCGAACCGAAGAACCGCGTTCTTCCCCTGCTGCGGCGGCACTTCTGTGACCGCTACGCCAACGAGGCCTTCTTCATCTACGACCGCACCCATAAGGAGCTGCTGGTCTACGCGAAGAATCACTCCCGCATTCTTCCCATGGACAGTTTACAGCTGGCACTGCCCGGTGACGAGGAGGTGGCGTTCCGCCGATTGTGGAAGCGGTTCTATGAGACCATCGCCATCAAGGAGCGCTATAACCCCCGGTGCCAGAACACCTTCATGCCCAAACGCTATCGCGGCACCATGACGGAGTTTCTGCCGGATGACTACGAAGCCCGGCAGCAGGGTCTCAATCCGCCAGCAGCTTCCGAAGCTTTTCCAGCCCCCGATGCTCCAGCCGGGATATCTGCACCTGTGACACACCCACGATCCGGGCCGTCTGCTCCTGCGTCAACCCCTTGAAAAACCGCAGCAGGATCGTCATACGCTCCTTCTCCGGCAGAGTGTCGATGGCTTCCCGCAGGGCGATGCTCTCCACAAGGCGCTCCTCCTCCGCGTCGGTGCCCAGAGTGGATTCCAGTGTCAGCCCCTCCGCCGTCTCCTGTTGGAGCGATTCCGGCGCCACGGTGGCAAGATCG
>CAVBAZ010000029.1:0-2010 GCA_963593515.1 Bacteroidaceae bacterium | reverse complement strand
GCTGTGCACCATGCATGACGGCACCAGCGTGCTGAACTATTACCGCGATTACTTCGCCAACTTCCCCGATGTGGTGGCGGAGGACAGCGCCTATGTCATGTGGGGCAATCCCATCGGCGGCGATGAAAACTCCGTGCCGCCGGGATGGGGCGGAAACGGCGCGTCCAGTGACGGCACGTTCAGCGGCACCGACGTGGACGACGATACGGACGACGACGGAGGCTATACGCCGGATGATCTGCTGGGCGGTCTCGGCGCATTGGTGGATGCCGTGCGGGATCATCTGGGCGGATAGTAAAAAACAGCTTTCAGCGTCCCGCAGCGCAGTAACGCGGGACGCTGAACTTAACTTGCGGACAGCGGAAGGAGGGCCATATGCGTGCCATGCAGATCAGCTGCAGCTTTTCCGGCCATCGGCCCGAAAAGCTGCCGTGGGGTGACAACGAGCGAGACGAACGGTGCCGGACGCTGAAGGCCTCCATCCGCGAGATGGTGGAAAAGGCCTATGCAGACGGCTATCGCCATTTCATCTGCGGCATGGCCCGCGGCTGCGATACCTACTTCTGCGAGGAGGTACTGCATCTGCGTGACCGGGTGCAGGATATCACTGTGGAGGCGGCCATCCCCTGTCTGAGCCAATGCGACGGCTGGACGGCGGAGCAGCAGGAGCGCTATCGGGACCTGACGGCGCTGTGCAACTACCGCACGGTGGTGCAGGAGCGGTACGACCCCGGCTGCATGCACCGGCGCAACCGCTACATGGTGGATCACAGCCAGCTGCTGATCGCCGTCCACGACGGAAGCTCCGGCGGCACCCGCTATACGATCGAATACGCACTGCGGAACCGGAGGGATGTGCTGATCCTGCCGGTGCCGCGGTAATAAGGAAAGGAGAACATGGTATGACCTATACGTTTACGCCGCGCGGCGTGTGCTCCCGTCGTATGACGGTGGAGCTGGAGGACGGCATCATCAAGAATGTGCAGGTGGAGGGCGGCTGCAACGGCAATTTGCAGGGCATCTCCCGGTTGGTGGTGGGCATGAAGGCCACCGACGCCATTGAGCGGATGAAGGGTATTTCCTGCGGCGGTAAGGGAACCTCCTGTCCCGACCAGCTGTCCAAGGCGCTGGAAGAAGCGCTGAAAAAAGCGGAATAAAAGTGATAAAACAAGGCCCACCTTCGCTGATGCGAAGGCGGGCCTTGTTATTATGCGGTCAATCGTGGTGCATGTCCCGCAGCAGAGCGATCTCGCGGGCATAGCCGGGCAGCTCGTTGGGGGTCTCCAGCACCATGGGAAGCCCCTGTAAGGCGGGATGGTTCACAATGCGGCGGAAGGTCTCTTCCCCCAGATAGCCCTCGCCAATGCGGGCGTGGCGATCCTTTTTCGCGCCGCGGGGGTTGAGACTGTCGTTGACATGAACGGCTTTCAGCCGGTCAAGACCGAGTACACGGTCAAATTCCGTCAGCACGCCGTCCAGATCATGGATGATGTCATACCCTGCGTCGGACACGTGGCAGGTATCCAGACAAACGCCCATTTTACCGAAGAGCTGCACCCGTTCAAGGATCTCCCGCAGCTCCTCGAACCGGCCGCCCACCTCTGTGCCCTTGCCCGCCATGGTCTCCAGCAGCACCGTGGTGTGGATATCCGGTGTCAGGATAGCGTTCAGCGTTTCGGCGATAAGGGTGATACCGGTCTCGATGCCCTGTCCGGTGTGGCTGCCGGGATGGAAGTTGTAGAGATTGCCGGGCAGATACTCCATGCGCTGCAAGTCGTCCGCCAGCGTCAGGTGGGCGAACTCGCGGGTGCGCTCGTCTTTGGAGCAGGCGTTGATGGTGTAGGGCGCGTGGGCTACCAGCGGGCCGAAGCCCTGCTTCCGGCACAGCGCCATCAGCGCCGCCGCGTCGGCAGGGTCGATAGGCTTAGCTTTGCTGCCTCTTGGATTGCGGGTGAAGAATTGCAGTGTGGTGGCCCCGAGGGACACCGCCGTTTCCCCCATGGCCCGCAG
>CAVBAZ010000028.1:0-5184 GCA_963593515.1 Bacteroidaceae bacterium | reverse complement strand
ATCTTATGCTCCAGATAGTGGGCGATACCGGCGGGGGTGTCCAGCCACTGGCCGTTCAGCTGGAACCGCATATCCATGCCGCCGTAGCGCGTGGCGAACAGGGCGTATTTCCGCTGGAAATCCTTCTTGGGTACGATACACACCGGCAATCCGTTGGGCAGCGTCTCCCAGCGGACGGTCTCGCCGATACGGCTGTAATTGGTCAGCATGCGCTCTCCTCCTTTCCCTTCAGGAAGAATACGGTGTCAAGCTGGCAGCTCTGGGCGGCCTTCTGAATGCGCTCCGGCGTCACCTGACGCAGGGCGGCCATCAGCTCCTCCGGCGTATCCTCGGCACCGGTGGCCGTCTGTCCCAGATAGTAGTTCTCCAGCGCGCCCTGAGAATCGGACAGGGATGTCAGCGCCGAGCACATGGTAGCCAGCGCGCCCTGCAGCTCCCAATCCTCCCACCGGCCCTCCTTCACCAGCTCCAGCTGGTGGAGGATCTCGTCGTGGGCCTTCTGGAAGTCCTTGCACTCGATACCGGAGGACACCGTCATGATGCCCTTGGAGCGGGCATAGCTGGAGGAAGCATAGTAGCACAGCGACAGCTTTTCCCGGACATTCAGGAATAGCTTGGCATTGCTGGTGCCGCCGAAGATCAGGTTCGCCATGATCATGGCAGGTATGTCGTCGGTGTCACAGCGCCAGCCCATGGACAGCTTGCCCTGCGTCACGTCCATCTCCTCGGTGAGATAGCGGGGCTCCTCCGGCGCGGCCATGCGGCGAACGGGCTCGCCCTCCGTCACCACGCCGCGGGGCAGCGCGGCAAAGGCGCGGCACAGCGCACCCTCCACCCGCTCCGGCTTGGCGCTGCCGCAGTAGAACAGCTCCATGCGGCTGGTGGACAGCAGTTCACGGTAGTGGTTGAACAGCTTGTGGTTGTTGATCTTGGCGGCGGTCTCCTCGTCGCCAAGGCGCAGCACGCCGTAAGGCTCTCCGGCGCACATCTCCTGCATCAGCCGCACGTCGGCCCAATCCTGCTTGTCGTTCCGGATGGAGCGGATGGTGTCGATAAGGTTCTGCTTCTCGCTGTCCACATACTCCGCCAGAAAGCGGCCGTTGCGGGTCACAGGGTCGAGGAACAGCTCACCCAGCAGGTCGGCCACCGGCTCCAGCAGCTTCTCCCCCGCTGGAGCAAAAGCGTCGTCGATGACGGAGGCCACAAAGCCCACGCACTGGCGCTCGCCCTTCTTGCGGACGGTATAGTCGATCTGGGCGCCGTAGAGGGTGTCCAGCGCGGCGGACAGGCTCTCCATATCCGGGCAGCGCATGGTGCCTCGCCGCAGCACGGCGGGCAGCATTGCGTTGGCGGCAGCGGTCTCCTTGCTCAGCGGGGTCACCAGATGGGCGCTGAGCACGCTGGTCTTGAATTTACTGGCAGGCAGATACGTCAGGAAAACGTTCTGCATAATTTCTTTTCTTCGCTCGTACACAGTAAACCTCCTGAATCAATATAGCAATTCATAATATAGTATACACCAATCTGTTCCGAAAGAAAAGAGGAAAATCCCATATCAACGATAGTTGACGTGCCGCCGCATCTGGGATATAATATGGTATATTACGTCTCAGGAGGGGTTGCCATGACCGCCGCACAGCGCCGCAGCGCCATTTATGAACAGCTGACCCGTGCCGACGCCCCCATCAGCGCCACCGCGCTGGCACAGCGTTTTTCCGTCACCCGTCAGGTGGTGGTGGGCGACATCGCCCTCCTGCGGGCCGAGGGACACCGCATCACCGCCACGCCCCGCGGCTATATGATCCCCAGCGAGACGGGCCTGCTGCGCACCATTGCCTGTCACCACAGCGGCGCGGACACGCAAAAGGAGCTGTTCGCCATGGTGGACTGCGGCTGCACGGTGCTGGACGTGATCGTGGAGCACCCGGTGTACGGACAGCTGACCGCGCCGCTGGCCCTGTCCAGCCGCTACGATGTGGAGCAGTTCGTCCAGCGGATGGCGGACTCCCACGCCCAGCCCATCAGCGCCCTGACCGATGGGGTGCATCTGCACACCCTCTCCTGCCCCAGCGAGGATGCCTTTGCCCACCTGAAGGCCACGCTCCAATCCATGGGTATGCTGTATGAGGGCAGCATGGCGTAACACCGCTATTGACAAATCCCGCAAGTTGTTTATAATGGAGTGGACATGTGTCTTGACACCTGTCCACTCCATTTGATTTTACGGGATAAGAGGTACATAGTATGGAAAAAGTCCGGGCATTTCTGGCGCGGAAGAACATCACCTTCTCCGCCAAGCGCTATTTTATCGACGCCATGTCCGCCATGGCGCAGGGCCTGTTCTGCACGCTGCTGGTGGGCACCATTCTGGACACCATCGGCAAGCAGTTCGGCATCGGCTTTCTGACCGACACATTTCTGACCATCACGCAGAATAAAGTGACCTTCTATTACACCATCGGCGGCTTCTGTTCACTGATGGTGGGCCCCGCCATGGCGGTGGCCATCGGCAAGGCTCTGGAGGCTCCTCCGCTGGTGCTGTTCTCCCTTATCACCGTGGGCTTTGCCACCAATGTGCTGGGCGGTACGGGCGGCCCGCTGGCCGTGTTTTTCGTGGCGATTCTGGCCGCCGAGGTGGGCAAGGCCATCAGCAAGGAGACCAAGATCGACATTCTGGTGACGCCCATCGTCACCATTCTGGCGGGCATCGGCTTCGCGGCACTGGTGGCACGGCCCATCGGCACAGCAGCCACCTCCGTTGGCGACGCCATCAAGTGGGCCACCGAGCTGCAGCCCTTCTTCATGGGTATTCTGGTGTCCGTCATTATCGGCGTGGCGTTGACGCTGCCCATCTCCTCCGCCGCCATCTGCGCTTCCCTCAACCTGACCGGTCTGGCGGGCGGCGCTGCCGTGGCGGGCTGCTGCGCCCAGATGGTGGGCTTTGCCGTCATGAGCTTCCGTGAGAACCGCTGGGGCGGTCTGGTGGCACAGGGCATCGGCACCAGCATGCTGCAAATGGGCAACATTGTCCGCAATATCCGCATCTGGATCCCGCCCACGCTGGCCTCCGCCGTCACCGGCCCCATTGCCACGTGCCTGTTCAAGCTGCAAATGAACGGCTCTCCGGTGTCCTCCGGTATGGGCACCTGCGGCTTTGTGGGGCAGATCGGCGTATACACCGGCTGGGTCAACGACGTGGCCAGCGGCGCGAAGGCCGCCATCACCGGCTTCGACTGGATGGGCCTGATCCTGATCTCCTTCGTGCTGCCCGCCGTGCTGACATGGCTGTTCGCCATCCCCCTGCGGAAGTGGGGCTGGATCAAGGACGGCGACCTGAAGCTGGATCTGTAAGATACCATGAAGCAAGAGAAAAAGATACGCATTATCGCAGATCCGTATGTCTTTTCACTGACGATTTTTGTTATGTGTGTAGGATGGGCATCGGGCGCAGCATGTGCCATAATGGGAAGCGACCCGTCTCTTTGGAAATGTGAACAGGATAAGATCTATGCTGCGTGTCTGATTTTTCTGCCGTTGCTTGCTGCAACCTGTGTCTCTTTATTTGTGGACACCCGCTGGGCCAATGTCCTTGTGCTATCTCCGGAAAAGATCGAACTGCGCTCCTGCTTCAAAAAGCCCGTGACGTACGAGTATCAGGAGTTCCCTTACATCTACCGGGCCAGCTACCGGCATAATCTTGCCGGTGCGCCGGACGTCGGCCCCGTAATCGTCTATCTGGTGCTCTCCCGGCGGCGGCTGTCGTCCTTTGAGAAAACGCACATCAATCGAGTAACATCCGCCACCGATGTGATAAAGATCAAGTTCAGCAAGAAGCGCTATCAAATTCTATTGGAGAACATGCCGCCCAAGCTGAGCCGCGAGGTGGCCCGCACCTTCGCACCGTATCTGTAAGATAGCAGAAAGGATCGATCATGGACTTTGGCTCCATCTTTATGTTTCTGGGGATCGCGCTCCTCTCCGGTTTGAGCTGCAAAAATGCCGCCGTAGGCATGATCGCACAGATCAACACCGTTTCGCGCTATTATCCCAAACATTATATGGCTCCGGGCCGTCGGGTGAAGAAGCTGTTCAAGCTATCGCAGCGCGTGATCCCTCGCTACCTTTACTTTGAGCTGCTGCTGTCGCTTTTCTTCTTTCTGCTGGGGCCGCTCAATATTGTGATCTGGATGGCGTTTCATTGTGACAAAACCGTCGCCGCCATATTGGTCATAGTCCACGTCTGCCTGATCCTCCTCAACATGGTATTCTTTCTCATCACGTCGCTGCTGTTCAAGCGTGCTTAACCAAAGATACCCCATTTGTCAGACTTATAATATCCGGTCTGGCAAATGGGGTATTTTTCTCGTTACATTGGCGCAATGAAAAAGCAGAGTGTCCATTACAGGATACTCAGATCCTATAAGAACACTCTGTATGGTCGGAGTGGGGGGACTTGAACCCCCGGCCTCTTGGTCCCGAACCAAGCGCGCTACCAACTGCGCTACACCCCGTAAGCCTTTTCATTATAAAGACTAATTCCAGTTCTGTCAAGAGAAAATTATCCAGTCTGATAGGATATTCGATAATCCCAATCGTTCCCGGGCATACTGAACATGATCAGAAAATCAGCACCCATCGAAAGGAGATCGATGTGATGGAACGCTTACCAAGCATGATCCCGGCCTGCTCCTGTGTCAAGCTGACCTCAAAGCAGGGCCTTCCCTATTGGTTCCGCACCTGCGACCTACACACCAGCGTGTGGGATGCGGGCGCACATGTGGTGTCCTTCCCTGCCGGGTCGGACATTCCCACAAGCGGCGGTTCTCTGCGGACACAGTACCCGCTGCTGGGCATCACCTACAACAAGCAGGACAGCTGGCTGCTGGACGGCATCAACAGCGAAGGTCTGGCGGGCGGTCTGCTGCTTCTGGAGGAAGGCACCAGCGTCAGCAAAGCACCGGACGGTCATACCGGCGTGATGGGTATGGAACTGGTCACCGCGCTGCTGGCCGCCTGCCGTGATATCGCCGAGGTGTGCGAAACGGCTAAGGCCATTTGCGTCACAGATGTTCCGACAGAGAACGGCAGTGTCCCCGCCACGATGCACTATTTCTTTGTTGACGCCGCGGGCCGGACGGTGGTGCTGGAGGCGGCTGACCCGGCGCATCCGGGGCAGCTGCAAGC
>CAVBAZ010000027.1:0-2199 GCA_963593515.1 Bacteroidaceae bacterium | reverse complement strand
TTTTCTTCAAAATTTTCTTGCATCACCTACTTGACTTCATACCATTGGACTTTGGTCAGACCACGACCATATAATATGGTAGCATATCTTTGTGGGAATAGTCAATAGATTTTACGGACAAAAATTGCTACTATTTTACTGTATAAAGGACAAAATATGCCCTTTCCGGTCTGAAATGAGGCGGATCGGCCGGGGCAGTACAAATGGAGGAGAGACCATGCGCGATATCAACGGCAGTAAGCCCACCAATTTCCCTCTGGATGAGAGCAAGCTACCCTTTGAGATCCCCTGTCCCGACCGGCCGCCCCGGGAGAACCTGCTGAAGCTGGGCGCCATGATCACCAACCGCATCGGCCTGAAAACCACCGTGGACGACCCGGAATACTGGGGGCTGGACGGTGTGCTGACCGACGAGATGGTGGACGTTGCCCTGAAGATGGGCGTCCGTAAGCCCAAGACCATCGCCCAGATGATGAAGCTGACCAAGATGGAGCGTGAGCCCCTGGAGAAGCTGCTGGACGAGATGTCCTGGCTGGGCCTTCTGGAGTACAACTGGGAGAATCTGGACGGTAAGAACCCCAACCACGAAAAGCGCTGGGTGCTGCCCCTGTTCGTGCCCGGCAGTGCCGAGTTCCTGAACATGCGCAGGAGCCAGATCGAAGAGCACCCCGAGGTGGCGGCTTTCTTCGAGCGCATGACCATGCTGCCGCTGGAGAAGATCACCCCCATGGTGCCTCCCGGAGGGGCCGGCATCGGCATGCACGTTATCCCGGTGGAGAAGGCCATTGAGACGGAGAACGAAGCCGTCAGTCTGGAAAAGATCTCCTACTGGCTCCATAAGTACGAGGGCAAGTACGCAAAGAGCATGTGTTCTTGCCGCGCCAGCCGCGCCAAGCTGGGCGAGGGCTGCGGCGACGATGTGGAGAACTGGTGCATCGGCGTAGGCGACATGGCTGACTACATCGTGGAGACCCAGCGTGGCGAGTACATCACCTACGACGAGGTGATGGAGATCTTCAAAAAGGCCGAGGACAATGGCTTCGTCCACCAGATCACCAACATCGACGGCGAGGAGAAGATCTTCGGCATCTGCAACTGCAACGTCAACGTGTGCAACGCCCTGCGTACCAGCCAGCTGTTCAATACCCCCAACATGTCCCGCAGCGCCTATGTGGCGGCGGTGGAGACGGAGAAGTGCGTGGCCTGCGGCCGCTGCGTGGAGAACTGTCCCGCCGGTGCGGTGAAGCTGGGCCAGAAGCTGTGCACCAAGGACGGCTTTATCGAATACCCCCGGCAGGAGCTGCCGGATGAGGTGAAGTGGGGCCCGGAGAAGTGGGCCATCGACTACCGCGACAAGAACCGGGTCAACTGCCACGACACCGGCACTGCGCCCTGCAAGACCGCATGTCCCGCCCATATCGCCGTACAGGGCTATCTAAAGCTGGCGGCCCAGGGCAAGTACCGTGAGGCTTTGCAGTTGATCAAGCGGGAGAACCCGTTCCCCGCTGTGTGCGGCCGCATCTGCAACCGCCGGTGCGAGGATGCCTGTACCCGCGGCACCGTGGATCAGGCGGTGGCCATCGACGAGGTGAAGCGGTTCATCGCCCAGCAGGATCTGGACGCTGCCACCCGCTTTGTGCCGGAAAAGGTTATCCCCAAGGTGGACGGCGAGTTCAGTGAGAAGATCGCCGTCATCGGTGCGGGCCCTGCCGGTATGAGCTGCGCCTTCTATCTGGCGGAGAAGGGCTATCGGCCCACCGTGTTTGAAAAGGAAGAACGCCCCGGCGGCATGCTGATGAACGGCATCCCCAGCTTCCGTCTGGAAAAGGACGTGGTACAGGCGGAGATCGATATTCTCCGGGAAATGGGCGTGGAGTTCCGCTGCGGCGTTGAGGTGGGCAAGGACGTGACCATCGCCCAGCTTCGAGAGGAGGGCTATCAGGGCTTCTATGTGGCCGTGGGTCTCCAGTCCGGCGGCAAGCTGAGTATCCCAAGCGGCGAGGCACAGGGCGTGCAGGCCGGTATCGACTTCATGCGCCATGTGAACAGCGGCCTTTCCAGCAAGCTGAGCGGCAGAGTCGTGGTCATCGGCGGCGGCAACATCGGCGCCGACGTGGCCCGCACCGCCCTGCGCTGCGGCGCGGCATCCGTGAATCTGTACTGTCTGGAGGGCTATGAGGACATGCCCATGGGCGAGGA
>CAVBAZ010000026.1:0-4816 GCA_963593515.1 Bacteroidaceae bacterium | reverse complement strand
TTTCTTCAAAATTTTCTTGCATCACCTACTTGACTTCATACCATTGGACTTTTTCTCCATTGTACGCCATGTCCCGCGCGGAAGGCGGCGGTTTCCGTCGGAAGCGTGAAAAAAACAGGCCCAAAAGGGCCTGTTTTTGCAATTTAGTCTCTATATAAGGAGCCGTTTCCGGCGGATCAGTGAGGTTGGCGGGAGAGATCGGCAACTCTCTCCCGCCGTTATGGAAAAGACGGCGGCCAAATGCCGCATCCGGCTTGCGGGAATCTGCTTCTGACAAAAAGGCCGCCGACTCTCCCGGTGTGGGAAAGCCCGCGGCGTCAGTGATAAAAACGCTGGCCCTCCCTTTCGGGAAAACCAGCGGCTATGTGTGAAAAGAAAGGCACCGGCCGCTCCCCAACGGGAAACGCCAGCGCGCACCTTCACCCTCGTCACAACGAAGAAGCGCCGCTGTGTCCAAGTTCTCATCGTGCAATTCTCCTGCCCTAACGCCGCGAGGCTGCCGCCTCTCGTACATGACCTACCTTCTCAGAGCTTACGCTCCAATGGCTGCTGTTCGCCACACGGTGTTTCCGCCGCTTTGGTCACTTCCTTGCGTTCACAGTGCCGTCCGCAGAGGGTCTTACCCCAATTCCTTCAAAACTGCCACCTGACCGGAACCGGTCTTTACGGTGCAGCCACACGACTTCACAGAACTCAAGATTCAATTGTCTTGCCAGTGTCCGCCTTACGTTCCTGCGGGATCCTGGCTGTCATTCAGTATAGCGCAGCCCTCGTGGGTTTGTCAATAGCTGCGCCTAATTTTGTCCGGTGGGGAAAGACGTGTCGCCAAGCGCGCGGAGGTACTTATGTCAGGGCAAATCGATAGGTGACGGAGTTCTGCCACGGTTCTTCGTTCGCCAAGTCCGCCCCGATCACCCTGCCGCCCATTCTCTCATAGAACGCTCTGGCATTATCATTCTCCGGGACACAGTGACAGATGAATGACTCCGCGTCGTGCTCCCTGCAATACGCTTTGATAAAGTCAAATGCTGTTCGGCCGATCCCCCGCCTTTGATACTCGGAAATAATATATAGGGATTGCAAAATAACCACGTCAGCTTGCAGTATCGTCAAATAGCCGATATCCTGACCGTCCTTTCGAATCAGATACACGGAATATGCCGGATCATTTATCCTCGACAGCTCTTTCTCTTTATGCCAGGCCCAATCAAAGTCATCGATCATTTCATCAGGATAGATCCCTCTGTAAGTGGTGTCCCAAATTCTATGCCGCAGGCCGATAATTGACAGCGCATCCTTCTCAGTCGCCTCAACAAACATCTGCTCGTTCTCCATGCTATCGTCTCCCCTTATATCGCTTCCGAGTTATTCATAACTATATCACAGCAATAACATATTCCGCAAGGAATTGCGCAAAAAAGTCCACCGTGATTCCGATAGAATCACGGTGGACTTCGTAACAGCCCTGAAGGGATTTCCCCCGCAAGGGGGGATAAACTTCGACTCTCGCAGGCCACAGCAAAAAGAAAAACCACCCAAAGGGTGGTTTTCTTTTTGGTGGACCTGAAGGGATTCGAACCCTCGACCTCTCGGATGCGAACCGAACGCTCTCCCAGCTGAGCTACAAGCCCGTACCCTTTTATTATACACACTTTTTCCGGAAATGCAAGAGGATTTGTATTAAGTATCACTTATGTCTGGTATCACATTTTTATGCTTCCGTTGTGGGGAGGAACTTGCTATAATATTTGGCAACGAAGCTGGAGTGGTTCTGGCTGACGTTAACTCTTTGTGGTTTTATGGTGGAAAAGTACCCGCTTGGCAGCGGGTATTTTTCTTTTTGTCGGAAAATGGGAACATTTTCCCGGTTTCTTTCGTCATATTACTGGTTGCATTTCACAGGAAATGCGCTATACTGTCGTCGCGCCTGAAAAGAGCGCTATACGAGGAATGATCTTATGAAAAAGTTACTTAGTTTGCTGCTGTGCGCCGTGATGGTGCTGTCTCTGGCCGCCTGCGGCGGCGACAAAACGCCCCAGAACGGCAATGACCAGCCCAGCGATCCCGCCCAGAGCGTGGATCTGAAGAAGGTGGCCGAGGACGCCATCGCCTCCATCGACAGCGAGGACGTGATCCTGATGCCGGAGGAAAATCAGGAGACCATCGAGTCCCTGTATCCCGGCCTGACCGCCGTGGCCACCAAGCAGCTGGTGGTGTACCTGCCGCCGGTGGCGGGCAACGCCTGCGAGCTGGTGATGGTGGAGGCCGCCAGCCCCGCTGACGCCGAGACCGTGCGCGGCATCCTGCAGGCCCGCGTGGACAGCGCCGCCAACGACACCGTCTATCCCGACAACGCCGAGGGGTGGAAGAACGGCGCGGTGGTGACCGTCAACGGCAACTATGTGGTGATGGCCGTGCTGCCCAGCGGCGTGGAGATGCCCGCCGCCTTCAAGGCACAGTTCTGAGGCCGCACATCGCACAAAGGGGAGAGACTTTCGTCTCTCCCCTGCTTTTTTACATCTGTTTGCGCCGCAGCTTGCGGATATCCTCGCCGAAGAAGGGCAGGATGCGGTACTCGCCCTCGAACCGGGACTGCACCTGGGGCGAATAGCGCTCGCCCAGCTGATAGGGCGTCAGGTTGGTGTTGACCACCGTCTTTTTCCCGCTGATGAGCCGTCCGTTCACCAGCTGGTACAGGGCGCTCTGGACGAAGCTGGTGACCATCTCCGTACCCAGATCGTCCACGATCAGCAGGTCGCATTGCAGATAGCGCTGCACATCCTCGCGGGCGGCGGCGGAATCGTCGGGGCGGAACTTCTCCTCCTCCATCTGGGAGAAGATGTGCTCCGCCGTGTCGTACACCACGCTGAACCCCCGCTCGCTGACCACCCGCGCGATGCAGGCGGACAGGAACGTTTTGCCCAGACCCGGCTGGCCCATCAGCAGCAGGTTGTCGCTGCGATTGGAGAACTGCCGGGCATAATCCCGGCACACGTCGAAGTTACGTTCCATGTTCTCACGGGGTGACAGCTTCCGCTCGCCCCGGTCGGTGCTGTACCAGTCGAGGGAGAAATTCTCAAAGCTCTGATTGCCCAGATCCAGCAGATGGGACAGCTCGGAAAGCTGCGCCTTTTTATAGTACTCCCGCAGGCAGCGGCACACCTGCCCCTCATGATAGCCGGTATCGCCGCACAGGGCGCAGGCGGGCTTCTCCTCCAGATAGTCCGCCGGATAGCCCATATCCTTCAACAGGGAGGCCCGCTCCTTCTGCAGATCCAGATTTTCGTCCCGCAGCACCCGCACCGCCGGGACCGGGTCGGCGCCCCGCCGCAGGGCCGAAGCGATCAGCTTGGGCATGGTGGCGCGGAGCTGCTGCTCGATCTCCTTCAAACGCGGCTCGGCGTCGTAAAGGCGGGCACGCCGCTGGTTAAATTCCGCGCTGCGGCGCTGCTTGTCCTCCTCGAACCGGGCCAGCGCCTGACGCATGATGCGTCCGTCATATGCCATATGGGTACCTCCTTTACATATACTCGTCCATCCAGTCGGTTTTGCCGCCGGCGGGGACGGCGGCCTTCTTGGGCGTCTTCCGCTCGCCGGACTCCACATCCTCCACCGTGTGCCAGCCCTGCTGGTGCCAGCGGCGCAGGATGCCGTTGAGATACCGCCAGTTCAATTCCTTCTTATAGAACACCGTCTTATCATAGGCCAGCGCCACCGTCTCCGGCGTGAAGCCCATGTCGATCCAGTCCAGAATATACCGCTGCTCGCTGTCCACCGGCGCACGGCCGCCCAGCCGCAGCGCCTGCATGTAGGCGGCGGTCTTTTCCAGCTTGCGGGTATAATCGTTGAGGTACTGGGCCGCGCTGTCCTGGTCGCAAATGCCCATCCGCACCCAATAGGCGCCCTCCTTCTCGATCTGCCGCAGGGTGGGACGGCGGCCGGGGCCAAACCGGCGCTGCGCCCGCTCGATACAGTGGCACACCAGCAGATAGATCACATCCACCGGCAGACCCATATCGTCGTACAGCGCCGCCAGAATTTGCAGGTCGGCGGTTTTCAGCCGCTTGCCCAGTTTCTCCTCCGTCTGGGGCACCAGCATGCGGAAGCCCTCATCGGTCTCCAGCATGTCGGCCAGCTCGTCGGCGGAGTAGGCCCGGTGCTCGTCCGACGGGGCGGGCGGCTGCTGGCTGCGCTGCAAAAAGCCCATGTCCTGCAGGGCCGTCTCCGCCGCGGCGCACCGCAGCAGGCTCCAGCCCAGCCGTTCCGCCAGCGCCTCCGGCGTCACGGGGCCCTCCAGCCGCTGGAGCAGCAGGTACAGCAGCGCCGCGTCGCCGTTGCCGCCGCGTACCAGCGTGTCCACCTGTGTGGCGGAGAGCACCACGCTCTTTTCCTGTCCCCGTGTGATATAGCCTGCCATGGTGATCTCCTCCTTTCATAGCTGGCGATCTCGTTGCCAATTACCGATCCAAATCGACGTAAAAGGCAATGTCGTCCTTGCTCTCTTTGCCGGTCTGTCCGCAATCCCTGAAATGAAGATGGGTAACGCCCAGCTTCGTTTTTCCCTCGTTATCCTTTTTATATTGTGCGATCTTACGTTCAAAGGCGGACAGCGCGTCGACCAGCTCTTTCAGCTCCTGATGGCAAAGCATCAGCTCCGCGCATTTTTCGTTTCCGCTCTCTCCGATAAACACCTGCATATACCCGCCCTCCCTTTTCTCCCGACGCACCGTACCCGTGGCGGGGGTTGTTTCGCGCTGCCACAGGGGGTGTTCCGCGCCCCGGCGCGGGTCACTTTTGGCCGCTGTCCCAAAAGTGA